>NZ_JAAALM010000049.1 GCF_009906395.1 Kineococcus indalonis | reverse complement strand
GCCCCGCCGGCCCCGCCGGCGTCGCCGTCGCCGCCGTCGCCGCGGCGGAGGCGGCCGCGGTGCGCACGCGCCCCTCCCCCAGCTTCACCACGACGACCCCGGCCAGGACCAGCACCCCGCCGGCGAGCTGGGTGGCGCGGGGAAGCTCGTCCAGCAGCGCCCAGGCGAACACCACGGCGAACAGCACCTCCAGCAGCGCCACGAAGGAGGCGAGCCGGGAGCCGAGGCGGCGGCCGGCGGCGATGCCGGCGACGTAGGCCAGGGCCGCCGTGACCACGCCCAGCGCCACCAGCGGCCAGAACCACGCGAAGGAGCGCGCGCCGTAGACGACGTCGCCGGTGCCGGCGCGCAGGGGCAGCGCACCGGCGGCGCCCAGGGAGGCGAGCAGGACCGCGGCCACGAGCAGGCCGCCCGCGGCCAGCGCCAGCGGCGGCAGCCCGTTGTCCTCGTCGGCGGAGAGGACGAAGTAGGAGGCGGCGCCCACCATGGCGCCCAGGGCCCACAGGACCCCCGCGGTGTCGAGCTCGGCGCCGGAGAACAGGTCCAGGACGGCGAGCAGCCCGAGCGCGGCGATCGCGGTGCCCACGAGGGTCAGGGGCCCGGGGCGCTGACCGCGCCGCAGCCACAGCCAGAGCACCACCGCGGCGGGGGCGGTGTACTCGATGAGCAGCGCGGGCCCGACCTGCAGGTGCTGCACGGCGCTGAAGTAGCAGAACTGCGCCCCGGCCACGGCCAGCACGCCGTAGGCGACGACCGCGGGCGCGTTGCGGCGCAGCAGGTGCCAGCGCCCGCGCAGCGCGAGCAGGCCGAAGGGGACGACGACGGCGGCGGCGGTGCCGATGCGGGCCGTCACGACGGCGCCGGGGCTCCAGCCGGTGTCCAGCAGCCCGCGCGCCAGCGGCCCGGACAGGGCGAAGGCGAGGGCGGAGAGCACGGCGAAGGTCAGGCCGCTCGCGGGGCGCGATCCGGGGGTGGGCACGGCGCGACGGTAGGCGCCGCGGATGTAAGGTGTCAACGTGGTTTTCACCCATGACACCACGCAGGCCCTGCTGGCCGCGGCCGAGCTGGTGAACACCCTCGGCGACCCCGACGGCCTGCGCGGCGTCGACGACCTGGCGGAGTTCTCCGCCCGCTTCGGGTACACCGGGCGCCTGGACGGCGACGAGGCCGAGCTGGAGGCCGTGCGCGCCACCCGCCCCGTCCTGCGCGACCTGATGACCCGCACCCGCGACGGGGCGGCCCCGCTCGTGAACGAGCTGCTCGCCCGCGAGCGGGCCACCCCCCGCCTGGTGCGCCACGACGGCCAGGACTGGCACGTGCACGCCGTGCCCGACGACGCCCCCCTGGCCGTGCGCGTGCTCGTCGAGACCGCCATGGCGGTCCTGGACGTCGTGCGCGCCGACGAGATGGACCGCCTGGGCGTGTGCGCCGACGAGCGGTGCGGCGGCGTCGTGGTCGACCTCTCGCGCAACCGCTCCAAGCGGTTCTGCTCCGCGGCGTGCGGCAACCGCAACGCCGTCAGCGCCTTCCGCTCCCGGCGCCGGCTCAGCCCGCCGCCGGGGGCTTGACCGTCACCACCGGGCAGGGGGCGTCGAGGATGATGCGCTGGGCGACGCTGCCCATGATGAGCTTGCCCACCGGGGTGCGCCGGCGGTGCCCGACCACCACCACCGAGGCCGACAGCTCATGCAGCGCCTCCACGACGACGCCGGCCACGTCGCCCCGCCCCATGCGCTGGACCACCCGGGCGCGCACCGCCTCCCCGGCGAGGCGCTCGCGCACCTGCTCCAGCTGCTGCGGGGAGGCGTAGGTGGGTTCGGCCAGCGCGGTGCCGGCCGGGGCGTTGAGGACGAACAGGTCCTCCTGGCGGCGCAGCGCCTCCCGCACCCCCTCGCGCAGGGCGCTCTCGCCCTCGGGGGTGGGTGCGTAGGCGACGACGACGGTCACCGGTGGGCCTCCTCGTGCTCGGGGCGGGCGTCGCGGACGTCGAGGACGGGGCCGGGGCGCCCGCGGCGCCCGCCCAGCCGGGCCGGCAGCAGGCGCCGGTACAGCGGGAACGCCACGACCAGGACCACCACGGCGTAGACGACGACGGAGAACGGGTCGGCGACCAGCCCGCTCCAGCTGCCCTGCGAGATCGTCAGCGCCGTGCGCATCCGCTCCTCGGCCAGCGGGCCGATGATGACGCCGATGATCAGCGGCAGCACCGGCAGGCCGAAGCGGCGCATGGCGAGACCCAGCACGCCGAAGGCGAGCAGCAGCCACAGGTCGAACGTCTGCAGGTTCGCCGCGTACGCGCCCAGGGTGGCGAAGAAGAGGATCCCGGCGTACAGGTACGGGCGCGGGATGCGCAGCAGCTTCGCCCACACCGGCGCCAGCGGCAGGTTCAGCACCAGCAGCAGCAGGTTGCCGATGAACAGGCTGGCGATCAGCGCCCACACCAGGTCCGGTTCCCGCTGGAACAGCAGCGGGCCGGGCTGGAACCCGTAGGAGATCAGCGCGGCCAGCAGCACCGCCGCGGTGGCGTTCGTCGGGATCCCCAGGGCCAGGGTCGGCACCAGGGTCCCGGCGGCGGAGGCGTTGTTGGCCGCCTCGGGGCCGGCGACGCCCTCGATGGCACCCTTGCCGAACTCCTCGGGGTGCTTGGACAGCTTGCGCTCGGTGACGTACGACAGGAACGTGGGCAGCTCCGCCCCGCCGGCGGGCACGGCGCCGAAGGGGAAGCCGAACGCGGTGCCGCGCAGCCACGGCTTCCACGAGCGCTTCCAGTCCTCCCGGCCCATCCAGGGCCTGCCCACGGGCACGACCTCCACGGCGGTGCGGCGCATCCGCGAGGCCACCCACAGCGCCTCGCCGACGGCGAAGATCGCCACGGCGATGACGACGATGTCGATGCCGTCGATGAGCTGCAGCACGCCGAACGTCAGCCGCGCCTGCCCGCTGATGGCGTCCAGGCCGACCAGGCCGACGGCCAGGCCGATGAACAGGGAGGCGAAGCCGCGCACCCGCGAGGCGCCCAGGACCGCGGTGACCGCCAGCAGCGCCAGCACCATCAGGGCGAAGTAGTCGCCCTCGCTGAGCCCGACGGCCACGCGCACCATGAGCGGGGCGGCGGCCACCAGCAGCACCGAGCCGATGGTGCCGGCCACGAAGGAGCCGATGGCGGCGGTGGACAGCGCCTGCGCGGCCCGCCCGCTGCGGGCCATCTTGTTGCCCTCCAGCGCCGTGACCACCGAGGACGACTCGCCGGGGGTGTTGAGCAGGATCGCGGTCGTCGAGCCGCCGTACATCCCGCCGTAGTAGATGCCCGCGAACATGATCAGGGCGCTGGTGGGTTCCAGCGCGTACGTCAGCGGCAGCAGCAGCGCGACCGTCATGGCCGGGCCGATGCCGGGCAGGACGCCGACGGCGGTGCCCAGCACCACGCCGATCGCGGCGAAGGCGAGGTTCGCGGGGCTCAGCGCGTCGCCGAAACCCCCGATCAGCAGGCCGATGTCGCCCATCACAGCACCCCGTCCAGGACGCCGGGCGGCAGCTGGATCCCCAGCACCGTCCAGAAGAAGTAGAAGGTCAGCAGCGACAGGACGGCGCCGACGGCGATGCCCCGCAGCAGGCTGCGCCCGCCGAGGACCTTCGCGGTGGCCCCGAAGAAGACCGCCGCGGAGACCACCCAGCCCAGGCGCTCGACCAGCAGCACGTTCGCGGCGAACACCAGGGCCAGCACGCCCAGGCGCGCCCAGTCGGTGCCGGCGGACAGGTCCACGTCCTCGCCGTCCTCGACCTGGCCGCGCCCGCCGCGCAGCACGTCCACCGCCAGGGCCACGGCGGTCAGCACCAGGCCGGCGGCGACGACGTAGGGCACCGGGCGCGGCCCGACGACGCCCTCGTCGACCAGGCCCTGCGAGAGGGTGGCGGTGTCGGCGAACACCACGGCCCCCAGGGCCAGCAGCAGGACGCACACGCCCAGCTGCGACAGGTCGCGCCGGCGGCGCGGTGCACGGGTGGCGGCGGCGCGCGGCGCCGCGGTGGCGCTCACACCAGCCCCAGCCGCGAGAGCACCTCGCGCACCCGCGCGGCCTGCTCGTCGAGGAACGCGCCGAACGCGTCGCCGGTGGTGAAGGCGTCCGTCCAGGAGTTGTCGGTGAGCACCTGCCGCCACTGCGGCGAGTCGTGCATGCGCGTGACCGCGTCCACCAGCCGTGCCACCTCCGCGTCGTCCAGGCCCGGCGGGGCCACCAGCCCGCGCCAGTTGGTGAAGGTCAGGTCGACGTCCTGCTCGCGCAGCGTCGGCACGTCCAGCACGGGCACCCGCTCGTCGCTGGAGACGGCCAGGGCGCGCACCGCGCCGGTGGTGATCTGGTCCAGCAGCTCGCCGTATCCGCTGGTGGCGAAGGCGATCTGCCCGCCCAGCAGCGCCGGCAGCAGGTCCCCGCCGCCGTCGTAGACGACGTAGTTCACCTCGGTGGGGTCGACGCCTACGGCGTCGGCGAACTGCATGGGCAGCAGGAAGTCCGGCCCGCCCGGGGAGGAACCGCCGCCGACGGCCAGCGCGCCGGGCTCGGCGCGCCAGGCGGTCACCAGGTCGGCCAGGGTGCGGAACGGGGAGGCGGCCGGCACCAGGACCACGCCGGCCTCCTCGATGAGCTGCGCGATCGGGGTGGTCTGCTCCAGCGTCACGTCGACGTCGTTGGTGTAGGAGGCGCCGACCACGCCCAGGCCCATGGACATCAGGTACTGCGGGTTCCCGCTCTCGCTGACGCAGCGCGCCAGCCCGACCGTGCCGCCGGCCCCGGAGAGGTTGGCGACCTCCACCCCCTGCGCGGCGCCGACCTCCTCCATCACGCGCACCGCCGAGCGGCCGGTGGTGTCGTACCCGCCGCCCGGGGAGTTCGGCACCAGCAGCTGCAGGCGGGTCAGGGTCCCGCTGGTCGCGGCGGCCCGCCGGGTCACCCCGCAGCCGGCGGCCGCCAGGGCGGGCAGCGCCGCCAGCGCCCCCAGCAGGGCCCGGCGCGGCGGGCGGTGCCCGCCGCGGGCGGCGGCCCGGGTCCGCACGTTCGTCGTGGCGTTCGTCATGGCGTCCTCGTCGACGGCCTGCACCGGCGCCGGTCGGCCCCGGTGGACGGGCGCGGCGGCCACCGGCCCGTCGTGCAGAATGCTGCGCAGGTGGCAGCGCCCGAGTCACGCTTGCGGTGGCACTGGTCGTTGCGGTCGTTGTGGTCGCGCGCACCGCGCGGGCGTCCGGGCCGGCACGAGGAGGTGCGGGGTGGGTGTTTCGCGCCGGCGCAGCAGCCTGGCCGGGCAGATCCTGCTCGTGCAGGTGCTGCTGTTCGCCGTGGTGCTCACCGGGGTGGGCGCGGTCTCGGTGAGCCAGTCGCGGCAGGCGTCCGCCGACGCGCAGGAGCGCCGCGTGCGCCAGGTCGCCGAGTACGTCGCCTCCCTGCCGCTGGTGCGCCGCCAGCTGGGCGAGGTCGCCGACGGGCGCAGCACGGCGGTGGCGCTGACGGTCACCGTCGAGCAGCTGCGCACCACCTCCGACGTGGCGGTGCTGCTGGCCGCCGGGCCCGACGGCCGCGTGGCGGCCTCCCCGGCGGACCCGCGCCTGGTGGGCACCGCGCTGCCCGAGCCGCCCGGTGGCGAGCGCGGGGACCCCTCGTGGCTGGGCGAGGTGGACCTGGGCCGGGCCGGGCTGGGCGAGCGGCGCGCCGTGGCCGCGCGCGTGCCGGTGCTGGCCGACGACCCGGGCACCACGGCCCACCCCCCGGGCAGCGTGGTCGGCGCCGTCCTGGTCGCCCAGGACAGCGCCCCCTGGAGCCGGGAGCTGCGCACCGCGCTGCCGGACCTGGCCACCTACCTGGGCATGTCGGCGCTGGTGGGGCTGCTCGGGGCGTGGCTGCTGGCGCGGCGGGTCAAGAGCCAGACCCTGGGCCTGGAACCGGACGAGATCGCCTCCCTGGCCACCCACCGCGAGGCGGTGCTGCGCGGCATCCGCGAGGGCGTGCTGGCCCTGGACCCCGACGGCGTGGTCACCGTCGCCAACGACGCCGCCCGCGAGCTGCTGGACCTGCCGGCGGACGCGGTGGGCCGACGCGTGGACGCCCTGGGCCTGCCGCGCGAGGTGGTGGCCGTGCTGACGCGCGACCCCGCCCCCAGCGACCGCCCCGTGGTCGCCGACGACCGCCTGCTGGTGCTCAACCGCACCGTGCTGCACCGCGCCGGCGGCGCGGGCGCGGAACCGGCCGGCACGGTGACGACGATGCGCGACCGCACCGAGCTGGTGGCGCTGCAGCACGAGCTGGGCCTCAGCCGCACCAGCACGCAGGCGCTGCGCGCGCAGACGCACGAGTTCGCCAACCGCCTGCACACCATCTCCGGGCTGGTGCAGCTGGGCCGCTACGAGGAGGTGGTGCACTTCGTCGACCGCGTCAGCCGCGCCCACGCCGACCTGGGCGAGCGCATCTCCGCGCGGGTGGGCGACCCCGCGCTGGCGGCGCTGCTGGTGGCCAGCACCAGCGTGGCCGACGAGCGCGACGTGGACCTGGTCCTGGCCCCGGGGGCGGACCTGCCGCGGGTGGGCGAGGACCTCTCCGACGACCTGGTCACGGTGGTGGGCAACCTCGTGGACAACGCCGTGGACGCGGCCGCGGGCGCCGGCGGCGGCACCGTGGAGGTCGACGTGCGCGGCGACGGCTCCGGCGGCGCGGTGGTCGTCGTGCGCGACGACGGCCCCGGCGTGGACCCGGACCTGCTGCCGCAGCTCGTGCAGCGCGGGACGAGCACGAAGGAGACCTCGCACCCCGGCGGGCGCGGCGTGGGCCTGACGCTGGTGCAGCTGGTCTGCCACCGGCGCGGGGGGTCCCTGCAGCTGCGGCGCGGCGAGCACGGCGGCGCGCGCTTCACCGCCGTGCTGCCCGCGCGCGAGCGGGTGCGTCCCGGTGCGTGAGGCCGCGGCCGGGGAGCCGCTGCACGTGCTGGTCGTCGACGACGACCCGATGGTCGCCTCGGTGCACAGCGGGTTCGTGCAGGCCGTGCCCGGCTGCCGGGTGGTGGGCATCGCCCGCACCGGCGGCGAGGCGCTGGAGCTGGTGCAGCGCCTGCGCCCGGACGTGGTGCTGCTGGACCTGTACCTGCCGGACCTGCCCGGCCTGGAGGTCCTGGCGCGCCTGCGCGGCACCGGCGCCGACGTCGACGTGGTGGTCATCAGCGCCGCCCGGGAGGCCTCCACGGTGCGCGAGGCGCTGCGCGGCGGGGTCGCCGGGTACCTCATCAAGCCCTTCGGCGCCGACCAGCTCGGCGAGCGCCTGGAGCACGTGCGCGCCGCCCGGCGCGCGCTGGCCCCCGGGGTGCTGCGCCAGGCCGACGTGGACCGCGCCCTGGGGGTGCGCGCCGGCGCCGGCGCGGCGCGCCCGGGGGCCAGCGCGCGGCTGCCCAAGGGGCTGAGCGCGGAGACCGCCGAGCTGGTCTCCGGCGCGCTGGACGCCGCGACGATCGCCGTGTCCGCCAGCGAGGTCGCCGAGCAGCTGGGCCTGTCGCGCGTGGCCGTGCGCCGCTACCTGGAGCACTTCGTCGACGAGCGCAGCGCCCGGGTGCGGCTGCGCTACGGCACCGGCCGGCCCGAGCGGCTGTACGAGCGGGTGCGCTGAGGGCCCACCGCCCGCTGGGTGCAGTGCCCGGCCCGTGGACCTCGTGGCCGCCTGCCGGGCCCTGCTGGCCGTCAGCGCCCGCGGCAGCTTCACCGTCGGCGCCGCCGAGGCGGGCGTGCCGCAACCGGTGGCCGGCCGGCGCGTGGCCGCCCCGGAGCGGCACCTGGGCGCCCGCGCCCGCGCGGGTGAGGCGTGCGCGAACGGCATGGGACCGCGCACCGCCGTCATCGACCGCACCGCCCGCCGGCGCGAGGCTGTGGTCCGTGAGACGACCCGCGACCCTCGCCGCCCTCCTGCTCGTCCTCGCCGGCTGCGGCACCGGCACCGCCGACGGGGGCCCGGCGACCGCCCCGACCTCGACCACGACCACGACCACCGCTGCTCCCGGGGGCACCGGGACCACCACCGGCTCCCCCGCCGCCGAGGCGCGCCTGGCGCAGCTGGAGGAGGAGTTCGACGCCCGGCTGGGCCTGTTCGCCCTCGACACCGGCTCCGGGCGGAGCCTGACCCACCGCGCCGACGAGCGCTTCGCCCTCGCCTCCACCTACAAGGCGCTGGCGGCCGCGGCCGTGCTGGACCGCACCACCGACGCCGAGCTCGACGCCGTCGTCACCTGGCGGGGCAGCGACCTCGTCGACCACTCCCCCGTCACCGGGGAGCACGTCGAGGGCGGGCTGCCGCTGCGCGCGGTGGCCGAGGCCGCGATCACCGTCAGCGACAACACCGCCGCCAACCTCCTGCTGGACCACCTCGGCGGGCCGGGCGGGCTGGAGGAGGACCTGCGCGCCCTGGGGGACAGCGCCACCGAGGTGGACAGCCGCGAGCCGGCGGTCAACGACCACGTCCCCGGCCGGGCGCGGGACACCACCACGCCGCGGGCGGTGGCCACCTCGCTGCGGGCCTACGCGCTCGGCGACGCGCTGGAGGCCGGCGACCGCGAACAGCTGGTGCGGTGGTTGCGGGCCAACACCACCGGCGACGAGCAGGTCCGCGCCGGCGTGCCCGCCGGCTGGGTGGTCGGGGACAAGACCGGGCACGCGGGCGTCCACGGCAACCAGAACGACATCGCCGTGGTCTGGCCCGCGGGCGGGCGCGCGCCCTGGGTCCTGGCGGTGCTCACCGACCGCGCCGACGTCGACGCCGAGTCCGACGACGCCCTGCTGGCGCGGGCCACCGAGGTGGTCGTGCAGGAGCTGGGCTGACCCCGGGCGGCGCGGTCACCACCCCGGCAGCGCCCCGCGCGGCCACGACGGCCTCACACCTCGCCGAGGGAGCGGGAGGCCTCCGCGTCGAGCTCGGCCAGCAGCGCCGCGGCCATCGCCTCCAGCGCGGCCGCGGCGCGCTCGAGCTCGGCGCCGGGCAGGGCGGTGCGCAGCACGTGCTCGAGGTGCTCCCAGAGCTGCTCGACCCTGCCGCGCAGGGCGTTGCCGGCGGGGGTGGGTTCGACGAGCGTGGCGCGGCGGTCCGCGGGGTCGACGCGCCGGCGCAGGTAGCCGGCGTGCTCCAGGCGCTGCACGGTGCGGGTGGTCGCGGCGGAGTCCTTGCCGAAGTGCGCGGCCAGCACGCTCTGGCGCACCGGGCCCCGGGCCCACAGGTGCATCATCAGCGCGGCCTGCTCCGGGCGCAGGCCCACCTCGCGCGCGAGCTGGCCGGCCAGGGCCCGGTGGGCGCGCCCCAGGCGCAGGACGGCCGCGCTCAGCGGACCGAACTCCACGGGCGGGTCCTCGCGCGCCGGGCCGGGGCCGGCGGGTGGCGCAGCGGGCACGGGGACCTCCTCGCGGGACGGACCCCCAGGGTACTCAGCTGTCCGGCGCAGGAGCTCGCCGGTGCGCGCTCACGCCCCTCGGGCCGGTGTTGCGGCACAACCCCTTCGCGAACGGCGGCACCCGCACCGACCGCCGAACCCGTGTTTCACCTGTCATGGACAGTTAAGTTGAGGTGCGAGAGGACCCGTGCTCGAGTCGAGCGGGCCCCCTCCCCACCCGCCACGACCCCCTGGAGGAACCGTGAGCACCACGACCGGACCAGGACCCGCGCCCGACCCCGCACCGCCCGGCGCCTTCGCGGCCCTGGGCACCGAGCGCTTCGTCTCCCTGACCACCTCCCGCAGGGACGGGCGTGCCGTGCCCACCCCGGTGTGGATCGCCCCCTTCGGCGCCGACCTGGTCGTCACCACCCCCGTCGGCAGCGGCAAGGTCGAGTCCTGCGCCTCACCACCGCCGGCGCGGTGCGCTGAGCAGGCCCGCGCAGCGCGGGCGGGGCCCGTCAGTCCAGGCAGAACTCGTTGCCCTCGGGGTCGGTCATGACGATGAACCCCGCGCTCATCGGCGGGGCCGGCTCGTGGCGGCGCACCCGCTGCGCCCCCAGCGCCACGAGCCGGGCGCACTCGGCCTCCAGGGCCGCCATGCGCTCCTGCCCCCGGGCCCCGGGCGCGGCGCGCACGTCCAGGTGCAGCCGGTTCTTCACGACCTTGCCCTCGGGCACCCGCTGGAAGAACAACCGCGGCCCGCGCCCGTCGGGGTCCTCCAGCGCGCTGCTCGCGCCGCGCTGCTCCGGCGGCACGCCCAGCTGCGCCAGGAAGTCGTCCCACGCGGCCAGCGCGTCCGCCCCCTCGGCCAGCTCCACGCCGGGCGGGGCGGGGTGCACGTAGCCCAGCGCGTCGCGCCAGAAGCACGACAGCGCGCGCGGGTCGCGGGCGTCGACGGTGACCTGGAACTCCCGGCTCATCAGCTCGCTCCGTCCGGCGCGGGGTGCACGTGCGGGCCACGGTCGCGCAGCGGGGGCGTCCGCGGCAAGCACCCGGCGCGAGCACCGGCCCGGCCGGCGGCGCCGAGGGGTGCCGGGCGCCGCCGGGGAGCGCTCGGCACCACACTGGGGGTGTGGCCGTCCCGGTCACGTGGACCCCGCCCGCTCGCCCCGACCCCCGAGGAGCCCTGGCACCGTGAGCGTCCCGCACGTGCTGTTCGTCTGCGTCAAGAACGGCGGCAAGTCCCAGATGGCCGCCGGCCTGATGCGCCGAGCCGTCCGCGACGCCGGCTCGGCCGTCGAGGTCGGCTCCGCCGGCACGAGGGCCGGCACCGCGCTGAACGCGCAGTCGGTGCAGAGCCTGCGCGAGGTCGGCGTCGACATCTCCGACCAGGCACCCCGTCAGCTGACCGAGGAGATGGTCCGCGAGGCCGACCTCGTCGTCGTCCTCGGCTCCGAGGCGCACGTCGAGCCGGCGGGCGGCACCCCGGTGGAGGTGTGGGAGACCGACGAGCCCTCGCTGCGCGGCATCGAGGGCGCCGAGCGCATGGCGCTGGTGCGCGACGACATCGCCGCCCGCGTCGAGCAGCTGGCCCGGCGCCCCGGCTCCGCTCAGAGGGTCGCGGGCACCGTGGCGGTGTCGCCGTCGGCGGCCGCGGCCAGCACCGGCACGGCCTGCTCGACCGCGTACGGCAGCGACAGCGGGCTGGAGAAGCCCAGCGCGCCGGCGAAGTCGTCCTCGAAGGTGGGCATGTACACGGTGCGCCCCTCGGTGACCACCGCGAGGGCGGCGGCCGCGCCGTTGGCGGCGAAGGTCTGCGCGTCGGCGCCCAGCACGACGAGGACGTCGGTGTCCATCACGGAGGTCTGCTCGGCGCTCAGCTCGCCCTCGGTGGGGTTGCCCTCGAAGCCGAGGTCCTGGAAGAACTTCCCGCGCGGGTCGGCCGCGCCGAGCAGGTAGTACTGGCCGCCGATGATCAGCGCCACGGTGACGGTCTTGCCGGCGAACCCCGGGTGGGCGTCGACCGCGTCCTGGAAGTCGGTCTCGACCTGCTCGGTCAGCGCGGCGGCCTGCTCGCCCCTGCCCAGGGCCCGGCCGACCACCCGCAGCTCCTCCTGCCAGGTGGCGGCCGCCTCCGGGGTCGCGCCGGGGGCGTCGGCGATGGTGGGGGCGATGGCGCTGAGCTGGTCGTACAGGTCCTGCTCCATGTACGAGTACGCGCCGATGATCAGGTCCGGCTGCAGGGCCGCGATCGCCTCGAGGTTCAGCTCCGCCTCGCCGACCTCCGGGATGCCGCCCTCGGGCAGCAGGTCCTGCGCCCACGGCCGGCGGGCGGAGTCGTAGCTGAGGGTCTTGCGGGTGCCGACCGGGGTCACGCCGAGCGCCAGGACGAAGTCCTGCTCGTTGTAGCCGACGGTGACGACCCGCTCGGGCGCCGCGGCGACCTCGGTGGAGCCGAGCTTGTGCTCGACGGTGACCGGGAAGGCGCCGCTCGCCCCGCCCGGGGCCGAGGACGCGGCCGGCGCGGAGGACCCTGCGCCGGCGCCGTCCCCCTCACCCCCGCAGGCGGACAGGGTGACGAGGGCGCCGGAGGCGGCCAGCGCGGTGAGGACGGATCGACGGTGCACGCGCCGAGGATAGCCTTACCGAAGTGCGCGCCCGCGCCAGGTCGGCGGTCCCCTCAGGGGTGGGCGAGCTCGCCGGTGTCCAGGACGAAGCGGTAGCGGACGTCGCCGCGCTGCAGGCGCTCCAGCGCCTCGGCGGCCCGGGCGGCGGGCAGCACCTCCACCTGGGCGGTGATGCCGTGCTCGGCGCAGAAGGCGAGCAGCTCGCGGGTGGCGGGCAGCCCCCCGCTGCCGCCGCTGGTCAGGCGCTTGCGCCCCACCAGCAGGTCGAGCACGTCCACCTCGAGGCGCTCCAGCGCGCCCAGCACGCACAGCGCCCCGTCCAGGGCGAGCAGGCGCAGCAGCGGCGCCGGGTCGTGCGCGCGCGGCGCGGTGTCGAGCACGACGTCGAAGCGCCCGCGGCACGTGGCCAGCGCCGCCTCGTCGGTGCTCACGACGACCTCGTGCGCCCCCAGGGCCCGCGCCTGCCCCGCCTTGGCGGCGGTGCGCGTCAGCACGGTCACGCGCGCGCCCAGGGCGGCGGCCAGGCGCACCGCGAGGTGACCCAGGCCGCCGACGCCGGAGACGGCGACCTCGGTGCCCGGGCCGACGCCCAGGGCGCGCAGCGGCTCCCAGACGGTGACGCCGGCGCACAGCAGCGGCGCGGCGCCGGCCGGGTCCAGCCCGGCGGGCAGCGGGTGCACGAACGCCTCGCGCACCACCACCAGGCCCGACCACAGCCCCTGCGTGGTGGAGCCGTCGAGGCGGTCGCGGCCGCCGTAGGTCAGCGTCGGGAACCGCTCGCAGAAGTTCTCCTGACCCGCCCGGCACATCGCGCAGGCGCCGCAGGAGTCCACGATGTTGCCCACCGCGACCGCCTCGCCGACGGCCAGGGACGTGACCGCCTCGCCCACGGCCACCACGGAGCCGGTGGCCTCGTGCCCGGGCACGACCGGCTCGCCGCCGGAGCGCACGCGGTGCCAGGCGTGCAGGTCGGTGCCGCACACGCCGCAGTGGCTGACGGCGACGGCGACGTCGTCGGGGCGCAGGTCGCGGCGGCGCACCCGCGTGCGCACCACGCCGGAGCCGGTCAGCTGCAGCGCACCGGTGGTGGTCATGGCATCTCCTCAGACAGACCGTTCGGTTTGTTGTCGGAGCGTACGAGCCGCCCGCCCGCTGGGCAAACTGAACGGTCTGTCTGCGACGATGGGCCTGTGAGCACAGGCACCGCCCCGACCGCGCGGGGCGCGGCGACCCGCCGGCGCATCCTGGAGGCGGCCACGGCCGAGTTCGCCCGGCACGGCATCGCCGGCGCGCGGGTGGAGCGCATCGTGGCGGCCGCCCGCACCAACAAGGCGCAGCTCTACGGCTACTTCGGCAGCAAGGAGGCGCTCTTCGACGTCATCTTCGAGGACTCCCTGCAGCGCATCCTGGCCGTCGCCCCGATCGACGCCGACGACCTCGCCGACTGGGCGGTGCGCCTGTACGACGAGTACCTCGCGCGCCCGGACCTGATCCGCATCGCCACCTGGCACCGGCTGGAGCGCCGCCCCGCGGGCGACCTCGTGGCCGACGTCGCCCGCTTCGACACCGACAAGCGCGCCGCCATCGCCGCCGCGCAGGCCGCCGGCACCGTCGTGGCCGGCGACCCCTTCGACGTCATGGCCATGGTGATCGCCATGTCGATGGCCTGGTCGCCGGTCAGCAACGTCTACGCCGCCACCGCCGGGGAGGACGCCGCGCTGCACGCCGAGCGCCGGCGCTTCCTGCGCCGGGC
>NZ_JAAALM010000499.1 GCF_009906395.1 Kineococcus indalonis | reverse complement strand
CCCTCCCCGCTGCTGGGCAACGTGCCCGTGGCCGCCACGCCCACCGCGCGCGTGCTGCGCCCCCACGTGCGCCGCGGCTGGTGGGAGGACGGCCCCGGCCCCGACCCGCGCCGCGGCCGCGACGAGTTCCTCGCCGTGGAGTGGGACGAGGTCCTGGACCGCCTGGCCGGCGAGTACCGGCGCGTGCTCGACGAGCACGGCCCCACCGCCGTGTTCGCCGGCTCCTACGGCTGGGCCAGCGCCGGGCGCTTCCACCACGCCCAGAGCCAGGTCCACCGCTTCTCGCACTGCCTGGGCGGGGCCGTGCGCTCCTCCTGGACGTACAGCCACGGCGTCGGGGAGGTCCTCATGCCGCACGTCGTGGGCAACCAGGAACCCCTGCTCTCGCCCACCGCCCTGTCCAGCGTGGAGGCCCACACCGACCTCGTCCTCGCCTTCGGCGGGCTGCCCGCGAAGAACTCCGAGGTCGCCAGCGGCGGCATCAGCCGCCACGAGGTCGCCGGCCGGCTGCGCGGGGCCAAGGCCCGCGGGGCCCGGTTCGTCCTGGTCTCCCCGCTGCGCGACGACCTGGCCGCCGAGCTGGAGGCGCAGTGGATCGCGCCCGTGCCCGGCACCGACGCCGCGCTGCTGCTCGCGATGTGCCGCGTCCTGGTCGAGGAGGGCCTGCACGACGAGGACTTCCTGGCCCGCTGCTGCTCGGGCGGCGAGCGCTTCCTGGCCTCCCTGGAGGGCGCCGAGGACGGCGTGGTCAAGACCCCCGAGTGGGCCGAGGCCATCACGCAGGTGCCCGCCGCGACGATCCGCGACCTCGCCCGCCGCGCCGCCGCCGGGCGCACCATGGTCACCGTCAGCTGGTCGGTGGCCCGCACCCGCTTCGGCGAGCAGCCGCTGTGGGCGGCCGTGGCGTTCGCCTGCCTGCTCGGGCAGGTCGGCCTGCCCGGCGGCGGCTTCGGCCACGGCTACGCCTCCACCGGCGGGGTGGGGCGCCGCACCGGCAGCCACCCGCTGCCCACGCTGCCGCAGTTCGCCGACCCGCTGCGCGTGCGCATCCCCGTCGCCCGCATCGCCGACGCCCTGCTGCACCCCGGCGAGCCGTACGAGGTCGACGGCCGGCGCGAGACGTACCCGCACCTGCGGCTGGTGCACTGGGCCGGCGGCAACCCCTTCCACCACCACCAGGACCTGCAGCGGCTGCGCCGCGCCTTCCAGGCCGCCGAGACCGTCGTGGTGCACGAGCCGTTCTGGACCACCACCGCCCGCCACGCCGACGTCGTGCTCGCCACCACCACCACCCTGGAGCGCGAGGACGTCGGCGCCGCCCGCTACGACGACCGCCTCATCCACATGGGCCGCGTGCACGAGCCCCTCGGGCAGGCCCGCGACGACTACGCGGTGCTCTCCGAGCTGGCGCAGCGCCTGGGCGCGGGGGAGCGCTTCACCGAGGGCCGCGACGCCGCGCAGTGGGTGGAGCACCTGTACGAGCAGTGGCGCACCGGCCCCGCCGCCCGCGCCGGTCTCGACGCCCCGCCCTACGCGCGCTTCCGCGAGGCGGGGGAGTTCCGGCTGCCCGACGAGGAGGGGGAGAAGGTCATGTTCGCCTCCTTCCGCGCCGACCCCGCCCGCTTCCCGCTGCGCACCCCCAGCGGCCGCATCGAGCTGCACTCGCCCGCCGTGGAGTCCTTCGGCTACGAGGACTGCCCCGGGCACCCCGTGCACCTGCCCACCGACGAGGCGCCCGACGAGGAGTTCCCGCTGTGGCTGGTGGCGAACAACCCCGCCACCCGCCTGCACAGCCAGCTCGACCACGGCGCGCACTCGCAGGCCGGCAAGGTCGCCGGGCGCGAACCGGTGCGCGTGCACCCCGAGGACGCGGCCGAGCGCGGCCTGGCCGACGGGCAGGTCGTCGTGCTGCGCAGCCGGCGCGGCAGCTGCCTGGGCGGGCTCGTGGTCTCCCCCGACGTGCGCCGCGGCGTGGTGCAGATGTCCACCGGCGCCTGGTGGGACCCCGCCGCCGGCGAGCTGGCCGGCGTCACCTGCGGCTACGGCAACGTCAACGTCCTCACCCGCGACGTCGGCTCCTCGCGCCTGGCGCAGGCCTGCACCGGCCAGCACGCCGCCGTGCAGCTCAGCGCCCACACCGGGCCGGTGCCGCGCGTGACCGTCTTCGACCAGCCCGTGACGAGCCCGCCCGCCTGAGGGCGCCGCGGGCGCCCACCGGCGCCCGCGCGCAGGAGCCTGCGCGCGATTCACCCGGACGGGTGAGTTCTTGGGGCATCATGGCAGCCCAACCCGGTGCGCGAACCGCACCGCCGAGGCGCGGAGGTGCCACAGGTGACCGAGGGCTGGCCGGACGACGGGCTGACCTCCGCGGCGGACGTGCCCTCGGTGGTCCGCCACCGCGCGGGCCCCGGCGACGACCCCGACCGCTACGAGCTGCTCGGCGAGGCCGACGGCGCCGACGAGGCCTGGCACGCGCTGGACCACCGCGCCCCCGCCGGCGAGGCCCTCCTCACCCTCGTCGCGCTGCGGCCCGGCGAGGGCGGCGAGCGCGACGCCGCCGTGGAGGAGCTGTGGCGCGAGCGCGCCCGGGGCCTGACCCGCGTGCGCCACGCCGGCCTCGCCGGTCTCGTCCACACCTTCTCCGGCGCCGCCCCGCACGCGCCCGGGCGCGCCGCCACCGCCGGCCCGCCGTGGCGCTACGCGGTGCGCGAGCAGGCCGCCGGGCGCTCCGTGGCCGACTGGCTGCGCGACGACCCCGGCGCGGGCGTGCAGGAGCGCTTCGCGGTGCTGGCGGTCACCGCCGGGATCCTGCACGAGCTGCACCGCGGCACCGACGACGTCCCGCCCGTCGTGCACGGCGACATCACCCCCCGCACCGTGCGCCTGAGCGGCTTCTGGCCCTCCGACGGCGTGCGGCTGGCCGGCGCCAGCCTGGGCGGGCTGCGCAGCGGCCCCTCCGGTCGCCCCGCCGCCTCCCCCTACAC
>NZ_JAAALM010000498.1 GCF_009906395.1 Kineococcus indalonis | reverse complement strand
CACCCGGCCCCCGCGGGCGGGCCGGGGGGCGGCGGGAGCGGTGCTCCCGGCAGGGTCCAGCGGTGTCCAGCGGTGTCAGGCGGTGCGCAGGGCCACCAGCGGCCGCCCGCCGAGCTGGGCGCGGCCGCCCAGCTCGGCCAGCTCCAGCAGCACGGCCACGGCCGCCACCTGCGCACCGGCCTCCTCGACCAGCTCGCACGCGGCGCGCGCGGTCCCGCCGGTGGCCAGCACGTCGTCGAGCACGAGGACCCGCTGGCCCGGGCGCACCAGGTCGCCGCGCAGCTCGACCGCCGCGGTGCCGTACTCCAGGGCGTACTCGCGGCGCAGCACCGGGCCGGGCAGCTTGCCGGCCTTGCGCACCGGCCAGAAGGCCAGGCCGCAGCGCTCGGCCACGGGGGCGGCGAGCATGAAGCCGCGCGCCTCGACGCCGGCCACCGCGTCGGCGCCCACGCGGCGCGCCACCTCACCCAGGGCCGCCACCACCGCGGCGAAGGCGGCGGCGTCGGCGAGCAGGGGCGTGATGTCCTTGAACTGCACGCCCGGGCGCGGGAAGTCCGGCACGGTGCGCAGCCCCGCGTCGACGAGCGCGGCGACCGCCTCGGCGTCGGGCACCACCGGCTGCGGGCCGCTCACGCGGCTCCCCCGGCGGCGGCGGCCGTGGCCCCGCCGGCGGGAGCGGTGCCGCGGGCGCCCTCGCGCACCTCGGCGTCCAGTGCGCGCACGCCCGCCTCGCGCGAGCGCAGAGCCACCAGCAGCGGGGTGGCCACGAAGATCGAGGAGTACGCGCCCACCAGCGTGCCGACGAACAGCGCCAGGCTGATGTCGCGCAGCGTGCCCGCCCCCAGCAGCAGGTCGCCGATGAAGAGGATCGCCGCGACCGGCAGCAGCGCCACGACCGTGGTGTTCACCGAGCGCACCACGGTCTGGTTCACGGCGAGGTTCGCGGCCTGGGCGAAGGTGCGGTTGCGCTTGGCGAACGCCTCGGCGGTGTTCTCGCGCACCTTGTCGAACACGACGACCGTGTCGTAGAGCGAGTACCCCAGGATGGTCAGGAACCCGATGACGGTGGCCGGGGTCACCTCGAAGCCGATCAGGGCGTACACCCCGGCGGTGATGGCGAGGTCGTGCACGAGGGCGGCCATCGCGGCCAGCGCCATCGTCCAGGTGCGGAAGTACAGCGCCATGATGACCGAGACGAGCACGAAGAAGATCACCAGCGCGGTGAGCGCCTTGTTCGTCACGTCCGCGCCCCAGCTGGGGCCGACGGTGGAGGAGGTGACGCTCTCCAGCGGCACCCCCGTGCGCTCGGCCAGGGACTGGCGGATCTCGTCGAGCTGGGCGGTGCTCACCGCCTCGGTCTGCACCCGCACGCCGTTGCCGCCGACCTGCGTCACCTCGGGCACCGCGCCCGGCACGACCGACTCGACCGCCTCGCGCGCCGCCTCCTGGTCGGTGGAGCCGGTCACCCGGAACTGCGAGCCGCCCTCGAACTCGATGCCGAAGGTCAGGCCGGGCTTGACCAGCAGCAGCGCGGAGACCGCCACGCAGGCCAGGGCGATGAGGAACCACAGCTTGCGCTTGCCGACGAAGTCGTAGGAGGACTCCCCGGTGTAGAGCCGGTTGCCCAGTGCTGCCATGCCCATCAGGCGTCGCTCCTGTCGTCCGCCGCACCGGCCCCGCCGGTGCGCGCCTGCTCCCCGTCCGCGCGGTCCGCGACGTCGCCGCCGTCCGCGCCGTCCGCGCCGCCACCGGTCCTGGTGGCGGCGCGCTCCGCGGCGCGCCGCTCGGCAACCGTCGGGCGGCGCACCCCGCTGTGCAGCGCGTTGCGCGCCACGACCGAGCCGAGGTGCTCGGGGTCGAACCCGGACCACTTGTGCCCGCCGCCGAAGAACCTCGTGCGCGCCAGCAGCGAGACGACCGGGTGGGTGAACAGCATCACGACCACCACGTCGACGAGCGTGCTGATGCCCAGCGTGTAGGCGAAGCCGCGCACGTTGCCGGTGGCCAGGACGAACAGCACGACCGCCGACAGCAGCGTCACCGCGTCGGAGATGAGGATCGTGCGCCGCGCGCGGTGCCAGCCGGCCTCCACGGCGGAGGTGAGGATGCGCCCGTCGCGGATCTCGTCGCGAACGCGCTCGAAGTAGATGATGAACGAGTCGGCGGTGGTGCCGATTGCCACGATGAGGCCGGCGACGCCGGCCAGGCTCAGGCGGAAGCCCTGCAGCCAGCTCAGCAGCAGCAGCACGCCGTAGTTCAGCGCAGCCGCCAGCAGCAGGCTGCCGACGGTCACCAGGGCCAGGCCGCGGTACTGCACGAACGAGTACGCCACGACGAGCACCAGGCCCACGAGGCCGGCGATGAGGCCGTTGCGCAGCTGGTCCTCGCCCAGGGTGGCGGAGACCTGGTCCTCGGTCTGCACCACGAACGACAGCGGCAGGGCGCCGAACTTCAGCTGCTGGGCCAGCGCGTCGGCGCTGGCCTGGGTGAAGTTGCCGGTGATCTCCGGGTCGGTGGCGATGGTCTGGCTGACCACCGGGGCGGTGACCACCAGGCCGTCCAGGACCGCGGCGAAGCGGTTCTTGGGGTCGCTCAGCTGCGAGATGCGCGCGGTCAGCGCCTCGAACGCCTCGTCGCCGCTGGAGTTGAAGGACAGCTGCACGGTCCAGCCGCCGGTCGCGTAGCCCTGCGAGTTGCGCGCCTGGGCCGCGGTGGCGTTGGTCAACTGGGTGCCCTCGAGCTCGGCGGGGCCCAGGACGTACTTCTCGGTGCCGTCCTGGCTGCAGGTGACCAGCGGCAGGGCCGGGTCGTCCACCAGGCCGCCGCTGCGCTGGGCGGGGTCGGTGCAGTCCAGGTTCTGGAACACCTGCACCAGGCCCGGGCTGGACAGCCAGGCGTCGTCGCTGGCGTCGGTCGGCGCCGGGCTGGGCGTCTCGCTCGGCTGGCCCGGGCCGGGGCTGGGCGCCGGGGTGGCGATGTCGCCCAGGG
>NZ_JAAALM010000497.1 GCF_009906395.1 Kineococcus indalonis | reverse complement strand
GCCAGGGGCTGCAGGCGCCCGGCGTCGGCCTCCAGGAGCCGGACGGCGGCGCGCACGGCGCGCTGCACGACGGGGTCCACCGCCGCGGACGTGTCTGCGCTCACCGAGCCTCCGTCGATCCCTGGCGGACCGGACACGGTGTCGCCGCTGGTGCGCCCGCTGCCGGACGGGGCCCATCCTAGGGGTGACCGCGGGTACCGGACACACTGCGTCGACACATCTGTCACCGAGCGTCACTGCGCGTGACGGGTGCCGGAGCGCCGCGGCGCGCGGGCGCACCGCGCGACGACGCGCCCCGGACGCGCTTTCCCCCTACGGTCGGGGCGTGTCCAGCGGTCCCGACAGCACCCCCGGCCCGGACGACCCGCTGCAGCGCGTCGTCGTCGTCCTGAACCCCAACAGCACCGGCGACGGGCCCGACAACGCCCGCGCGCTGCGCGAGGAGCTGGCCCGGCGCGCGCCGGGCCTGCCCGTGGAGCTGGTGGAGACGCAGCACGCCGGTCACGCCGAGGAGCTGGCCCGCGAGCACGTCGCCCGCCACCGCGGCGTGCTGGTGGTCTCCGCCAGCGGCGACGGCGGCTACCACGAGGTCGTCAACGGCGTCGTGGCCGCCGGGCGCGCCGGGCACCGCGGCGGCATGGCGGCGGTGCTGCCCTCCGGCAACGCCAACGACCACGCCACCGCCACCCACCAGCGCCCCCTGGCCGAGGCGGTCGCGGCCGTCGCCGGCGGCGGCGCGCGCCCCGAGCGCATGGACCTGCTGGAGGTCGACACCGGCGACGGCGACCCCCGCGTGGCGCACTCCTACGTCGGGGTGGGCATCAGCCCCGTGGCCGCCGCGGCCCTCAACGAGCACGACCTGGACGCCGTGAAGGAGACGGTGCTGGTCGTCAAGGCGTTCTGGAAGTACCGGCCGATGACGATCGGGCACCAGGGCCGCGACGTCGCGATCGACAGCCTGGTGCTGGCGAACATCGACCGGATGGCGAAGTACGCGCAGATCTCCGACGACTCCACCCCCGACGACGGCCGCTTCGAGGTGCTGCTCATCGAGCACCGCGGCAAGCTGCGGCTGCTGGCGGAGTTCCTGCGCGTCGTGCACGGCAAGCACCCGGTGCAGTCGCGCAGCGAGCCGTACGAGTTCGTCACCCGCAACCCCATGCCGCTGCAGCTGGACGGGGAGGTGCACCCGGTGCGCGGCGGCGTGACCGTGCGGGTGCGCTGCCTGCCCCTGGCGCTGACCACCGTGCGCTGAGGTCCCCTACGGCGCGGCGGGCGGGCCGGGCGGGGCGGTGGACGGCGCCCGGCTGCGGCGCTTCTCGCCGTACATGAGGGCGTCGGCGCGCGCCAGCAGCGCCTCCACGAGGTCCTCGACCTCCGCGCCCGCGCCGGCGGCCAGGCGCTCCTCGCGCAGCCGGCGCGGGGAGGAGCGCACCGCGCCGGTGCTGGCGGAGACGTCCAGGGCGGTGCCCGCCACCTCGAAGGGCGCGCCCACCACGGCGCGCAGCCGCCGCGCGACGGCGTCGGCGGGCACGTCCTCGGGCACCAGCACGGCGAACTCGTCCCCGCCCCAGCGGGCGGCGTGGTCGCCGCTGCGCACGCACGAGGCCAGCCGGTCGGCCACGGCGCGCAGCAGCTCGTCGCCGGCGGCGTGGCCGAGGGTGTCGTTGACCTCCTTGAAGCGGTCCAGGTCGACGAAGGCGACGACGACGTGCCCGCCGGTGCGCAGCCCCTCGGCGACGGCGCCGGCGAGCACCAGCGAGAAGCGGCGCCGGTTGACCAGGCCGGTGAGGGGGTCGACGTGGGCGACGACCTCCAGCGCCCGGCGCTGCTCCTCGGCGGTGGCCAGCAGCGCGCGGTGGTCGTGCACCACGAGGTACTGCCGCAGCAGCACCAGGGCGATCACCACCACGAGCGCGGCCAGCGGCTCGCGGGCCGGCTCGGACCACAGGCGGTGCACGACCAGGGCCGCGGCGGGCACGAACGCCACGTACGGCACGCCCACGCCCCACCGGGCCGGCTCGTCACCGCCCGGCGGGGGCGGCGGCAGCGGGTTGCGCGGGTCGGCGGCCACGGCGAACAGCCCGAAGCCGGTCAGCCAGCACAGGTCGGCGCTGCCGCCGGTGGTGAAGCCGCCCGGGGTGGTCAGGGCCAGGAAGTACAGCAGGTCCCCGGCGGTGACCAGCGCGCCGCCGGCCAGGGCGAGCACCAGCGGGCGGGTGGGGCCGCCGTGCAGCAGCGCCATCGCCGTCGCCGTCAGGTACGCCACGTCCAGCACCTGGAAGGCCAGCGGGAAGGCGAACTCCAGCGGCCGCTCCTCCAGGTGGGGCAGGGCGCCGTCCAGCCACAGCAGCACCACGACGGTCAGCAGGCAGCAGCCGAGCAGGGCGCCGTCGATGACGGTGCGCGCCCCCAGGGTGCCGGAGCTGCGCAGGCGCAGGAACGAGGAGGCGGCGGCGCAGGCGAGCAGCCCCCACAGCAGGAACGGCAGGTCGGCGGCGGTGGTGGCCGAGGGGTCCAGGCCGCCGAGGTCCATCGCGGCGAACACCACCTGCCCCAGCGACCAGCTCGCCAGCCCGCAGCCCAGCAGCCCCCACGTGCCGCGCAGCTGCGGCGGCGCGGCGCGGCGGGCCGCCAGGCGCAGGCAGCGCGCGGCCGCGACCGCGGGCACGAGGACCTCGGCGACGCCCAGGACGGCGCGGCCGGCGGTGCCGGTGGGCCCCAGCAGGTGCGCGGCGCCGGCGACGGCGGCCAGGGCGGCGACCAGCAGCAGCAGCGGCCCGCGCACGACGCGCAGGGCCGCCGCCACCCCGCCGGGCCCGCGTCGCTGGATCACACGGGGGTCGTCGGCGCGCGCGGGGCCCGGCTGCACGGCGGGCGGCGGGCGTCCTCCGGACGGGCGCGCCCGACCACCCGTCCGGCCGCCCCCCGCGGGGGGGTCACCGCTCGGCGGCCGGGCCCTCGGCGGGGGTCTGCCCGGGCGCGTCGGCGGGGCGCGCCAGGCGC
>NZ_JAAALM010000496.1 GCF_009906395.1 Kineococcus indalonis | reverse complement strand
GTCCCCGACCCCGCGGCCGACCCCGCGGCCGACCCCGCGGCCGACCCCGCCGCCGTGCCGGCGTGGTCGGCCACGGTCCTGGGCTACCCCCGCATCGGCCCGCGCCGGGAGGCGAAGAAGGCGCTGGAGGCGCTGTGGGCCGGGCAGGCCGACGTCGCCGCCACCGAGCGGGCGCTGGCCGCCGTGCGCGCGCGCACCGTGCGCCGCCTGAACGAGCTGGGCCTGCGCGCCCACGACGCCTCCATCCCCTCCGCGTCCTCCGCCTACGACCACGTCCTGGACGCGGCGATCGCGCTGGGCGCGGTGCCCGCGCGCTTCGCCGACGTCGTGGGCGAGGACGGCCGCGTCGACCTGGCGGGCCTGTCGACGATCGCCCGCGGCCGCGGCGCCGACGCGCCGCTGGAGATGACGAAGTGGTTCGACACGAACTACCACTACCTCGTCCCGGAGGTCGGGCCGGACACCGCGTTCCGCTTCGCCGACGACCGCGGCGTGCGGGAGTTCTCCGAGGCGCTGGCCGACGGCTTCCTCACCCGCCCCGTGCTCGTCGGGCCGGTGACGTTCCTGCTGCTGTCCAAGGCGGCCGCCGGCAGCCCCGACGGCTTCGCGCCGATCGAGCGGCTGGACGACCTGCTGCCGGTCTACGCCGAGCTGCTGGCCGCCTACGCGGCCGCCGGCGCGGCGTGGGTGCAGCTGGACGAGCCCGCCCTGGTGAGCGACTCCGCCACCGCCGGCGTGGACGGGCTCGCCGAGCTGGTGCGCTCCGCGTACGGGGCCCTCACCGCCGCCCCCGGGCGCCCGCGGCTGCTCGTGGCCGCCCCCTACGGCGACCTCGGCGAGCTGCTGGAGCCGCTGGCCTCCACCGCCGTCGAGGGTCTGGCCCTGGACCTGGTGCGCGGGGCCGCCCCGCGGCGCGCGCCGCGGGGCCTGGCCGGCAAGACCCTCGTGGCCGGCGTCGTGGACGGTCACAACGTCTGGCGCACCGACCTGGGCGCGGCGCTGGCGCTGCTGCAGGAGCTGCAGCCGCTGGCCGGCACCGTCGTCACCTCCACCTCCACCTCGCTGCTGCACGTCCCGCACGACGTCGCCGACGAGACGGGCCTGGACCCCGGGCTGCGCGGCTGGCTCGCCTTCGCCGACCAGAAGGTCGACGAGGTCGTGCTGCTCGGGCGGGCGCTGCGCGAGCCCGGCGCGCACGCCGGGGCGATCGCCGCCGGGTCCGCGGCGCGAGCCGACCGCCTCGGCGCGCCCGGCGCGGTGCGCCCCGAGGTCCGCGCGCGCCTGGCCGCCCTGGGGCCGCAGGCGCTGCAGCGCAGCGACTACGCGGTGCGCCGCGCCGCGCAGGAGAGCGCGCTGGGCCTGCCGCTGCTGCCCACCACGACCATCGGGTCCTTCCCGCAGACCGCGGAGATCCGCGCCGCGCGCGCCGCGCGCACGGCCGGGCGCCTGTCGCAGGAGCAGTACGAGGAGTTCCTGCGCGCCGAGGTGGACCGCGTGATCGCGCTGCAGGAGGAGCTCGGCCTGGACGTCCTCGTCCACGGCGAGCCCGAGCGCAACGACATGGTGCAGTACTTCGCCGAGAACCTCGACGGGTTCGCGGTGACGCGGCACGGCTGGGTGCAGTCCTACGGCTCGCGCTGCGTGCGCCCGCCGATCCTGTGGGGCGACGTGTCGCGCCCGGCGCCGATCACCGTGCCGTGGAGCGCGCACGCCGCCTCCCGCACCACCAGGCCCGTCAAGGGCATGCTCACCGGTCCGGTGACGATCCTGGCGTGGTCGTTCGTGCGCGACGACCAGCCGCTGGGCGACACCGCCCGCCAGGTCGCCCTGGCCCTGCGCGACGAGGTCGCCGACCTGGAGGCCGCCGGCATCGGCATCGTGCAGGTCGACGAGCCGGCGCTGCGCGAGCTGCTGCCGCTGCGCCGCGCCGACCAGCCCGCCTACCTGGAGTGGTCGGTGGCCGCGTTCCGGCTGGCCACCGCCGGCGCCGCCGACGCCACGCAGGTGCACACCCACCTGTGCTACTCGGAGTTCGGCGAGGTCATCGACGCCATCGACGGCCTGGACGCCGACGTGACGAGCATCGAGGCGGCCCGCTCGCGCATGGAGGTCCTGCCCGACATCGCCCGCGCCGGGTTCGCCCGCGGCATCGGGCCCGGCGTGCACGACATCCACTCCCCGCGGGTGCCCAGCCGGGAGGAGGTCACCGAGCTGCTGCGGCTGGCGGTGTCCTCCGTGCCCGCGCGCCAGGTGTGGGTCAACCCCGACTGCGGCCTGAAGACCCGCGGGTACGCCGAGACGGTGCCCGCGCTGCGCCACCTCGTCGCGGCCGCCGGGCAGGTGCGCGCCGAGCTGGCCGCCGCGCCCGTCCCGGCGCTGTGAGACGGGGCCGGCCCGCACCCGCGCGGGTGCGGGCCGGCCACCGCGGCGGGCGGAGCCTCAGCTCGCCAGCGGGGTGAGCACCTCCGCGCGCACCGACGTCACCAGCTCCCGCACCCGCTCCAGGAACCGCGCCGTCGCCGGCCGGGCCTCGTGGGCCGCGTGCGCCTCGCGGTCGGCGTACTCCTCGTAGAACAGCCGGGCCAGCGGCTCGCCCTCCACGCGGTGCGGGACGTAGGTGAGCGTCCCGGGTTCCTCGGCGAGGATGCCGGGCAGCGTGCGGGCGACGAGCTCGTCGAACGCGGCGGCCGACTCCTCGTCGGGCAGGTCGAAGCGGACGGCGATGGCGAACACGGGACCTCCGTGGTGGTCGGGGGAGCCGAGCATCCCCGCCGCGCGCGGGCGCCGCCACCCGGGGCGGCGGGCCTCAGCGGTACCGGTCCAGGCGGCGCAGCGCCCGCTGCCGCCACGCCTCGGTGCGCTCCAGGTCGTTGAAGGTGAACACGTGCAGGCCCGCCAGGTGGTGCCCGGGGGCGCCCAGCTCGCCGGCCAGGCCCTGCAGGACCGGGCCGGGGTCGTAGCCGTGCGGGGTGAAGAACCGCCGCAGCAGCCCCGGCTGCCCGCGCAGGAAC
>NZ_JAAALM010000495.1 GCF_009906395.1 Kineococcus indalonis | reverse complement strand
CCGGTGCACCGCTCGGGGTTCGCCTGCCTGGTGGGCCGGCCCAACGCCGGCAAGTCCACCCTGGTCAACGCCCTGGTGGGGCAGAAGGTGGCCATCACCTCCAACCGGCCGCAGACCACGCGGCACACGGTGCGCGGCGTCGTGCACCGCCCCGACGCCCAGCTGGTGATCGTCGACACCCCGGGCCTGCACCGGCCGCGCACCCTGCTGGGCCAGCGGCTGAACGACCTGGTGCACGAGACCCTCGCCGAGGTCGACGTCGTGGCCCTGTGCGTGCCCGCCGACGAGCGCATCGGCCCCGGGGACCGCTTCATCGCCGAGGCGCTGGCCGCCGTGCCGCGCTCGACGAAGGTGGCGCTGGTCACCAAGACCGACAAGGTGCGCCCGGAGCGGGTGGCCGAGCAGCTGCTGGCGGTCAGCGCCCTGGGCGACGAGCTGCTGGGCGGCTTCGCCGACGTCGTGCCCGCCTCCGCCGTCACCGGCGAGCAGGTCGACGTCGTCGCCGACGTGCTGCTCTCGCACCTGCCGGCGGGCCCGCGGCTGTACCCCGACGGGGAGCTGACCGACGAGCCCGAGAACGTCATGATCGCCGAGCTGGTGCGCGAGGCGGCCCTGGAGGGCGTGCGCGACGAGATGCCGCACTCCCTGGCCGTCGTGGTCGAGGAGACCACCCGCCGCGAGAACGGCCTGCTGGAGGTCCACGTGTGGCTGTACGTGGAGCGCGAGAGCCAGAAGGGCATCATCATCGGCCGCGGCGGCGCGCGCCTGAAGGACGTCGGCACCCGCGCCCGCCGCTCCATCGAGGCGCTGATCGGCGAGCGCTGCCACCTGGACCTGCGCGTGAAGGTCGCCAAGGACTGGCAGCGCGACCCCAAGCAGCTGCAGCGCCTGGGCTTCTGAGGCCGTGCCCGGCGACGGGCCGGCCCGCCGGCCGCGACGCTCCCCGCTGACGGCCCGCGACGCGCGCGACGCCGTCCTCAGCGTCGTGCCCACCGCGGTGGCGCTGTGGATCAGCGCCCACGTGGTGACGGGGCTGGAGTACTCCTCCCCGCTGTGGCTGCTGGCGGCCTCGGCGCTGCTGCTGCTCGGCGACGTCCTGGTGCGCCCGCTGCTGGCCCCGCTGGTGCGCGTGGCCGGCCCGGCGGTGACCGTGCTGCTGGGCGTGGCGGTGCAGCTGCTGGTGCTGCACACGGCGCTGACGGCGGTGCCGGGGCTGGACCTGCGCTCGCTGGGGACGCTGTGGCAGGTGTACCTGGTCACCGGCCTGGTCGCGGTGGTCACCCGCTGGCTGGTCGGCGTCAACGACAGCAGCTGGGTGGTGCGCGACCTGCTGCGCCGCCGCCGCCCGCGCGCGGGCGGCGCGGCCCCGCCGGGCCTGCTCGTCGTGCAGGTCGACGGGCTCTCCGCCCCGCTGCTGCAGTTCGGCCTGCACGCCGGCACGCTGCCCACCATCGCCCGCTGGCTGCGCGAGGGCAGCCACCGCGCCACCGCCTGGCGCGCCCCGCTGCCCTCCACGACCCCGTCCAGCCAGGCGGGGCTGCTGCACGGCACGACCGCGGAGGTGCCGGCCTTCCGCTGGTGGGACCCCGAGCTCAAGCGGGTCCTGGTGGCCAACCGGCCCGCCGACGCCGCCGTCATCGAGGCGCGCCTGGTGCGCGCCGCGCGCGCCGCGGGCCGGCGGGGCCTGCTGGCCCACGACGGCGCCAGCGTCGGCAACGTCTTCTCCGGGGAGGGCGCGCACGCCCACCTGGTGGTGTCCACCTCCCGCGGCGGCGGCTCCGGCAAGCCGTACCTGCGCTACGTGCTGCGCCCCTTCGGGCTGGCGCGCAGCCTCCTGCTGACCGTGGGGGAGGTCGTCAAGGAGGTCTACCAGGGCTGGCAGCAGCGGGTGCGCCGCGTGGAGCCGCGCATCCCGCGGCGCGGCTGGTACGTGCTGCTGCGGGCGGTGACCAACGCGCTGCTGCGCGACCTGAACGTCGCGCTGGTGGCCGAGCAGCTCGCCGCGGGCCGGGCGGTGGTGTTCGTGGACTTCCTGGACTACGACGAGGTCGCCCACCACGCCGGGGTGGCGCGCGCGGAGTCGCTGGACGCGCTGGCCGGGGTGGACCGCGTGCTGGGCACGCTGAGCGCGGTGGCCGCCGCCTCCCCGCGCGACTACCGCGTCGTCGTCGTCTCCGACCACGGCCAGGCGCAGGGCCCCACGTTCGCCCAGCTCACCGGGCGCACCGTGCAGGAGCTGGTGGCGGACCTGCTGCAGCGCGACCACCCCGGGGCCGCGACCGTGGTGACCTCCGCGGCCGGCGAGGAGGGCCGCGGGCGCGTGGACGTCCTGGTGCGCGACCTGGGCCCCTCGGGCACGGCCGCGCGCGCCGGGCAGCGCCGCGAGCCGCTGCTGGACGAGCGCGCCGGGCCCGGCGCCGCCGTCGTCGTCACCGCCGGGTGCACGGCGCTGCTGAGCGTGCCGGACGCCCCCGGAGGGCGCCTGGACCTGGCGGGCCTGGCGAGGCGCTGGCCGGCGCTGGTGCCCGGCCTGCTCGCCGCGCCCGGCGTCGGCTTCGTCGCCGGGCACGGGCCCGGCGGCCCGGTGGTGCTGGGCCCGGGCGGCGAGCACGAGCTGGCCGGCGGGCGGGTGCGCGGGGCGGACCCGCTGGAGCCGTTCGGGCCGCGCGCGGCGCGGGAGGTGCTGCGGGTGATGCGCATGGGCACCGCCCCGGCGCTGCTGGTGCACTCCACCGTGGACCCGGACACCGGCGAGGTGCACGCCTTCGAGGAGCAGGTCGCCCACCACGGCGGCCTGGGCGGCTGGCAGAACGAGGCGGTGCTGGTGCACCCGGCCGCCTGGCGCGTCGACGAGGACCTGCTGGACCTCTCCGTGCCCGGTGAGCGCCTCCTGGTGGGCGCGGAGGTGGTGCACCGCCAGCTCGTGCGCTGGATGCGCGCCGACGGGGTGGTGCCGGCGGTGCCGGCGGTGCCGGCGCCGGCGGCGGGGGAGGGGGCCCGGTGAGCGCGGTGGAGCCGGTGGACCCGGT
>NZ_JAAALM010000494.1 GCF_009906395.1 Kineococcus indalonis | reverse complement strand
GGCCAGAGCCTGCCGCACGCGGGCCCGCCCCGGGCGTCGGGCCCGGGGCGGGGTCGGTGGAGGTGCTGCGGGGGTCAGTCGCCGGCGGAGGCGCCCATCCCGGAGCGGATGGAGTCCATCACCGTGGAGTCGGTCAGGGTGGTGACGTCCCCGGTGGGGCGGTGCTCGGCCACGTCGCGCAGCAGCCGCCGCATGATCTTGCCGGAGCGGGTCTTGGGCAGCTCCGCCACGACCATGATCGACCGCGGCTTGGCGATCGGGCCGATCTCCTTGCCGACGTGGGCGCGCAGGTCCGCCACGGTGTCCGGGCCCTCCGCGTGCCCGCCGCGCAGGATGACGAAGGCCACCACGGCCTGCCCGGTGGTCTCGTCGGTGGCGCCCACCACGGCGGCCTCGGCGACGTCGGGGTGGGAGACGAGCGCGGACTCGATCTCGGCGGTGGACAGCCGGTGCCCGGAGACGTTCATGACGTCGTCGACGCGGCCGAGCAGCCAGATGTCGCCGTCCTCGTCGCGCTTGGCGCCGTCGCCGGCGAAGTACCGGCCCGGGAAGCGCGCCCAGTAGGTGTCCTTGAAGCGCTGCTCGTCGCCCCAGATGCCGCGCAGCATCGACGGCCACGGCTCGGTGAGCACCAGGTAGCCGGCCTGGCCGTGCCCGAGGGGCTCGCCGGCGTCGTCGACGACCTCGGCGGCGATCCCGGGCAGCGGCACCTGCGCGGACCCGGCCTTCAGGGCGGTGACGCCGGGCAGCGGGGCGATCATCTGCGCGCCGGTCTCGGTCTGCCACCAGGTGTCCACGACGGGGGTGCGCCCGCCGCCGATGACGCGGCGGTACCAGTTCCACGCCTCGGGGTTGATGTTCTCCCCCACGCTGCCCAGCACCCGCAGGCTGGACAGGTCGTGGCGGGCGGGGAACTCCTCGCCCCACTTCATGCAGGTGCGGATCGCGGTGGGCGCGGTGTAGAGGATCGTCACGCCGTGCTTCTCCACGACGGACCACCAGCGGTCCTTGTCGGGGGTGTCCGGGGTGCCCTCGTAGATCACCTGGGTGGCGCCGTTGGCCAGCGGGCCGTACACGACGTAGCTGTGCCCGGTGACCCAGCCGATGTCGGCGGTGCACCAGTACACGTCGCGCTCGGGGCGCAGGTCGAAGACGTTGCGCGTCGTGTACGCCGCCTGCACGAGGTACCCGCCGGAGGTGTGCAGGATGCCCTTGGGCTTCCCGGTGGTGCCGGAGGTGTAGAGGATGAACAGCGGCTGCTCGGCGTCGAAGGACTGCGCCTCGTGCTCCGGGGGGGCCGCCTCCAGCGCCTCGTGCCACCACACGTCGCGGCCCTGGGTCCACGCGACGTCCTCGCCGTTGCGGCGCACGACGAGCACGTTCGTGACGGAGGGGGCGCCCTTGGCGAGCGCGGCGTCCACGGCGGGCTTGAGCGCGGTGGGCTTGCCGCGGCGGTAGGAGCCGTCGCAGGTGATGACGACCTTGGCCTCGGCGTCGACGATGCGCGAGTGCAGCGCGTCGGCGGAGAACCCGCCGAAGACCACCGAGTGCGGCGCGCCCAGGCGCGCGCAGGCCAGCATCGCGACCACGGACTCCACGAGCATCGGCAGGTAGATCGCCACGCGGTCGCCGGGGCCCACGCCCAGGGCGCTCAGCGCGTTGGCGGCGCGGCAGACCTGCTCCTGCAGCTGCGCGTAGGTGAGGCTGACGGTGTCGCCGGGCTCGCCCTCGAAGTGCAGCGCGACGCGCTCGCCGTTGCCGGCGGCCACGTGGCGGTCCACGCAGTTCACCGCCACGTTCAGGGTGCCGCCCACGAACCACTTCGCGAACGGCGCGTTCGACCAGTCCAGGACGTCGGTGAACCCGGTGTCCCAGGTGACGTGCTCGCGGGCCTGCTCGGCCCAGAAGCCGAGCCTGTCGGCGGCGGCGCGCTCGTAGAGGTCGGCCTTGGCGACGGCCTGGGCGGCGAACTCCGGGTCGGGGGCGACCGTCTGCGCGGCGGGACCCTCGGTGGTGGTCATCGTTCGTCGTCCTCCTCGACTGACGTGCGGTGCGGCCGCCGGCGCGGCCGCGCTGCGAGGTTAGCCGTCCAGCGGGCGGGCGTGCGTGGGGAGCTGCGCATCGGCGGGCACCCGCCCGCGCGCGGCGCCGGCGGTGGCCCCGGCGCTGGCCAGCACGACGACGGCGATCGCCAGGACCGACGTGGCCGGCAGGCCCTGGGACAGCAGCAGCCAGCCCACCAGCGCCGCGATCGCCGGCTCCAGGCTCAGCAGCACCCCGAAGGTGCGCTCGGGCAGGCGGCGCAGCGCCACCAGCTCCAGCGAGTACGGCAGCACCGAGGACATCAGCGCCGCCGCCAGGCCCAGCAGCAGCGCGCGCGGGTGCAGCAGGTCCGCGCCGGCGGTGGCCGCGCCCAGCGGCAGCACCAGCGCGCCGGCGACGACGCTGGCCGCGGCCAGACCGCCCTGGCCGGGCACCGCGGCGCCCACCCGGGCGCTGAGCAGCACGTACCCGGCCCAGCAGGCCCCGGCCAGCAGCGCCAGGGCCACCCCGGCCGGTTCCAGGGCGCCGCCCTCGCCGTCCCCGCCGAGGCCGAGGACGACCACGCCGGCCAGCGCCAGCACCACCCACACCAGCTCGCGGCGGCGGCGGGTGAGCACCGCCGCCAGGGTCAGCGGGCCGAGGAACTCGCAGGTGACGGCGACGCCGAGGGGGATGTGGGTCAGGGCGGCGTAGAAGGCGGTGTTCATGGCGGCGAGCACGGCGCCGAAGGCCGCGGACAGCAGCAGCTGCCGGCGCGTCCAGCGCAGCACCCGCGGGCGCACGGCGAGCACCATGACCAGCGCGGCCAGCAGCAGGCGCAGGGTCGCGGCCCCGGCGGCGCCGGTGAGGGGGAACAGCGCGCTGGCGGCGGTGGCGCCGACCTGCACGCTGGCGGCGGCGCCCAGGACCATCGCCACCGCGGTCCCGGAGGAGGTGCTGCGGGGGGTCGGGGGCGCGCTCGTCACGGGCCCCCACGCTACCCACCGC
>NZ_JAAALM010000493.1 GCF_009906395.1 Kineococcus indalonis | reverse complement strand
GGTGCGCACCGTGCTGGCGCACCCGGTGCACCAGCACGGTGCGCACCCGGTTGCGCCGCCCGCCGCGCGACTCCGCCTCCAGGCGCAGCCCGTACGCCTCGGCCGCCGAGCCGGGCACGACGACCTCGCCGAGGGTCTTGGCCAGCAGCCCGCCGACGGTGTCGACGTCCTCCTCCTCGATCTCCAGCCCGAACAGGTCGCCGAGCTCCTCCACGTGCAGGCGCGAGGAGACGCGGTAGCCGCCGTCGCCGAGCTCCTCCACGTCAGGGGCGCCGCGGTCGTACTCGTCGGCGATGTCGCCGACGATCTCCTCGATGGCGTCCTCGATGGTCACCAGCCCGGCGGTGCCGCCGTACTCGTCCACCACGACGGCCACGTGCGTGGTCTCGCGCTGCATCCGCTTGAGCAGGTCGTCCACCGGCAGGCTGTCGGGCACGAACGCGGCGGGGCGGGCGACGTCCTCCACCGCGGTGCCCCGCGCGGCGGCGGGGTCGTCGTGGAAGCGGCGGGCCACGTCCTTCAGGTACAGCACGCCGAGCACGTCGTCGGCGTCCTCGCCCACCACGGGCGCGCGGGAGAAGCCCGAGCGCAGCAGCAGGGCCTCCGCCTCGTGCAGCCCGGTGCCGCGGCGCAGGGAGACCACGTCGGTGCGCGGCACCATCACCTCGCGCACGCGGGTGTCGCCCAGCTCGAAGACCGAGTGGATCATGCGCTGCTCGCCGGCCTCGATGACGGAGGTCTCCCCGGCCAGCTCGACGATCTCGCGCAGCTCCGCCTCGGAGGCGAAGGGGCCGTGCGGGGTGCCGCGGCCGGGGGTGACGGCGTTGCCCACGAGCACCAGCGCGTGCGCCAGCGGGCCCAGCAGCCGGCTCAGCGGCGCCAGCACGGGCGCGGCCAGCAGGCCCACGCTCTCGGCGTGCAACCGGCCCAGGGTGCGCGGGCCGACCCCGACGAGCACGAAGTCCAGCGCGGACATGCCCAGCCCGGCCAGCAGCAGCACCAGCCACCAGGAGTCCGACCAGCTGGCCACGACGACGGTGACGCACACCGCCGCGAGCGTCTCGAAGACCACCCGCAGCAGGGTGCACACGGTCAGCACGGGCGCGGCGGACTCCAGCACCCGCCCCAGGGCGGCCGCGCCGCGGCGGCCGTCGGCCTCCAGGTCGCGGGCGCGGCGGCGCGAGGTGCCGCCGATGGCCGCCTCCGCCGCCGCCACCAGGCCGGCGGCCACGACCAGGGCGAGGGCCAGCAGCAGCAGCGGGACGGCGGGGGCCCCCACGGCGCCGGCCCTCAGCCCTCGGACCCGGGGCCCGGCAGGGCGCGGTGCCCGACGGTGGGCGTGGGGTCGCCGGGGCGGCCGATGCGGGCCAGGAAGCCCAGCACCAGCCGGCGCTGCAGCGTGAACATCTCGCGCTCCTCCTCCGGCTCGGCGTGGTCGTAGCCCAGCAGGTGCAGGATGCCGTGCGTCACCAGCAGCAGGACCTCGTCGGCGGTGGCGTGCCCGGAGGCGGCGGCCTGCGCGGCGGCCACCTGCGGGCACACCACGACGTCGCCGAGCAGGCCCGGCTCGGAGGTCTGCCCCTCGCGGCCCGGGCGCAGCTGGTCCATGGGGAAGGACATGACGTCCGTGGGGCCGGGCTCGTCCATCCACTGCTCGTGCAGGCGGGCCATGGCCTCGCCGTCCACCATGAGCACGGACAGCTCCGCCAGCGGGTGCACCCGCATCTCGTCGAGCACGTGGCGCGCCAGCGCGGCCACCTCGACGGTGTCCACGCCGCGCCCCTCGGCGAAGCTGCTCTCGTCGACGACGTCGATGCTCACGCCCGGCTCACCTGCGCCCGCGCTGCTCGCGGTGGCCGCGCTGCCCGGCGCTGGCCGCCGGCCGCGCGTCCTCCCAGCGGCCGTAGGCGTCGACGATCTCCGACACCAGCCGGTGGCGCACCACGTCGGTGCTGGTCAGGCGGGAGAAGTGGACGTCCTCGATGCCCTCGAGGATCTCCTGCACCACCCGCAGGCCCGACTCGGTGCCGCTGGGCAGGTCGACCTGGGTGACGTCGCCGGTCACGACGACCTTGGAGTTGAACCCGAGGCGGGTGAGGAACATCTTCATCTGCTCGGGCGAGGTGTTCTGCGCCTCGTCGAGGATGATGAAGGCGTCGTTGAGGGTGCGCCCGCGCATGTACGCCAGCGGCGCCACCTCGATGGTGCCCGCCGTCATCAGCCGCGGGATCGAGTCGGGGTCGAGCATGTCGTGCAGCGCGTCGTACAGCGGGCGCAGGTAGGGGTCGATCTTGTCGGTGAGGGTGCCGGGCAGGAAGCCCAGGCGCTCGCCGGCCTCGACCGCGGGGCGGGTCAGCACGATGCGGTTGACCTGCTTGGCCTGCAGGGCCTGCACGGCCTTGGCCATGGCCAGGTACGTCTTGCCGGTGCCGGCGGGGCCGATGCCGAAGACGACGGTGTGGGTGTCGATCGCGTCGACGTAGTGCTTCTGGTTGACCGTCTTGGGCCGGATGGTGCGCCCGCGGTTGGACAGGATGTTCAGGGTCAGCACGTCTGCGGGGCGGTCGCTGCCGGTGCCGGCGGCCTGGGCGCGCAGCATCGCCACCGAGCGCTCCACCGCGTCGGCCGACAGCGGCTGGCCGGCGCGCAGCACGGCGAGCATCTGGTCGACGAGGCGCTCGACGAGCGCGACCTCGCCGGCGGTGCCGCTCACGGTGATCTCGTTGCCGCGCACGTGCACGTCGGTGCGGGCGAAGGCCCGCTCCAGCACGCGCAGCAGCTCGTCGCGCGGGCCCAGGAGGGACACCATCGGGACGTCGGGCGGCACGACGACGACGTGGCGGGCGATCGCCGCCGGCTCGACGCCGGGCACGCCCTCGGCGGGGGTGGTGGGGTCGTTGCTGGCCATGGTCGGCCCGGTGGGCCGTTCGCCTCCGTGGTGAGGGGGAGCTCGTCACCACCGATCCTAGCGAGCGGGCCGGACACCGCCCGCCCGCGCCGTGGGCCACACTCGCCCGGGTGAGCAGCACCGACGCCCCCGCCCC
>NZ_JAAALM010000492.1 GCF_009906395.1 Kineococcus indalonis | reverse complement strand
CGGCCGCGCCGCGCGGCCGCGGGCCGGCCAGCTCCAGGGCGGCCAGGCGCCCGGCCAGGGCGGCGTCGTGCGCGGCCGCGTCCGCCGGCAGCGCCGGGCCGGACAGCGCCGGCACCAGGTGCTCCCACACCGCGTCCAGCAGCACCTGGGTGGTGGTGCTCTGCCCGGTGATCGCCACGACGGCGTCCTGCTCGGGCAGCACGAGGGCGAACTGCCCGTAGGCGCCGTCGGCGCGGTAGCCGTGCGTGGAGGGCCAGAACTGGTAGCCGTAGCCCAGCCGCGAGTCCGGCTTGTCCTGGGAGGCGGCGGTGTCGGCGTGGGAGCGGCCCACCGCGTCCACCCACTGCGCCGGCAGCAGCTGCGCGTCGCCCCAGCGGCCGCGCTGCAGGTGCAGCTGGCCCAGCTTCGCCAGCGCGTCGGTGGTGGCGTGCAGCCCGGAGAAGCCGATCTCGCGGCCGCGGGCGTCGGTGGTCCAGGCCGTCTCCCCGATGCCCAGGGGGTCCAGCAGGCGCGGGCGCAGGTACTGCGTGAGCGTCGTGCCCGCCGCGCGCTGCACCACCGCCGAGATCGCGAACGTGCACGGCTGGTTGTAGGCGAAGAACGTGCCCGGCTCCTCCTCGGGGGGCAGGCGCAGGAACCCGCGCACCACGTCGCCGGTCTCGTCGGCGTCCGCCGCCGCGATCGTCTCGCCGCGGTGGCCGCTGGCCATGGCCGCCACGTGCCGCAGGGTGATCGAGCGGGCGCGCTCGTCGGTGACGTCGCCGTCCAGCTCGGGGAAGTGCGACAGGACCGTGGAGTCCAGGTCCACCAGCCCCTCGGCCACCGCCAGGCCCAGGGCGCTGACGGTGAAGCTCTTGCTCACCGAGTACAGCAGGTGCGGGCGCTGGGGCGCGTAGGGCGCCCACCAGCCCTCGGCGACCACGGCGCCGCGGCGCAGCACGGCCAGGGAGTGCAGCTCCACGCCGCCGGCGGCCTCCACGGCGTCGAGGAAGGCGGCCACGCCGCGCGCGTCGACGCCCAGCGCGCAGGGGGCGCTGCGGGGCAGCGCCCCCTCCGCGCCGGGGGTCCCGGTCGTGCTGCGCGCGGTGATCGCCTCGGTGCTCACCCGGGCGATCCTAGGGCGCGCGGCCCGGCGCGGTCCCGGGAGCGCGCCGGGCGGGGCGGGGCTCAGAACAGCGCGCGCGAGAGCGCGGTGCGGGCCCTGGCCACGCGCGGGTCGGCCGCGCCGACCACCGTGAACAGCTCCAGCAGGTGGGTGCGGGCCGCGTCGCGGTCCTCCCCGGCGGTGCGGCGCACGATGCCCAGCAGCCGCTCGAAGGCGTCCTCGACGTGGCCGCCGACGAGGTCGAGGTCGGCGACGACGAGCTGGGCGGGCACGTCGTCCGGGGCGCCGGCCGCGGCGGCGCGGGCCGCGGCGGCGTCCACCCCGCGCAGGCGGCGCAGCACGCCGACGCGGGCGAGGCCCTCGGCGGCGCCGGTGTCGCGCGGGTCGGCGGCCAGGGCCCGCTGCCAGGCGGCCGCGGCGGCGTCGAGGTCGCCGGCCTCCGCGGCGGCCTGCGCCTCCGCGTGCAGCGGCGGCAGCGGCGCCTGCTCGGGCTCGTCGGCCGCCACGGGCGCCTCGCCGGGCACGCGGCCGGTCACGCCGTTGGCCTCGGCGACGCGCAGCACCTCCTCCAGCAGCGGGCGCGCCTCCTCCGCGGAGGGGTAGGCGCCGGTGAACAGCGGCAGCGGCTGGCCCTTGACGATCGCGGCGACCAGCGGGACGGCCCGCGCCTGCAGCGACTGCACGAGGGACTGCGCCAGGGCCGGCTCGGCCTGGGCGTCGATGCGGCCCAGCAGGAAGCGGCCGGCGAACTCGTCGGCCAGCTGCGCGAGCACCTCGGCGCCCGTGTCGTAGCCCTCGGCCCACAGGTCCAGCACGACCGGGAAGCTCACCGACGACTGCACGACCTCGGTGAAGGACTCCTCGGTGACGTCCACGACGAACGGGGAGGCCTGCTGCGCGGCGGCGGGGTCGGCGGCGGCGCGGCGCGCGACCTCCTCGCGGCGCGAGTTGCGGGCCGCCAGCGCCCCGAGGTCCACCGCCCCGCGCAGGTTCAGCCCCGCACCGGGGGGAGTCGGTTGAGTCATGGCGGTCAGCTTCTCACGCAGGCGCTCGCGCGCCGCAGGGCGCCCGCGGCCCTCAGGAGGCGCTGACCCGCACCGGCCCGCTCTGCACCGCCACGACGGAGACGGGCCCCTGCCCGGGCGGCAGCGCCAGCACGACGACCTCCTGCACGACGGTGGTCACCGAGGTGAAGTCGGGACGGCCGGCCAGCGCCGCGGCCGCGTCCTGCAGCCGGCCGGGGCGCCCGCCGGCGGGGCCGGCGGCCGTGACGGAGGAGCGGTAGCCGGCCACCACCAGGGCGCCGCCGTCGCGGGTGCGCACCGCCAGGACGGGGTCCTCCAGCCGGGTGCGCTCTTGGGTGAACGAGCCGCCGGCGGCCTCCAGGGCACGGGTCTGCTGCGCGGCGGAGTCCACCACGCCGGTGCGGTAGGCGTCGGGGGCGAACTGCCCGGCGAACTCGCTGGCGTCCCCGCGCAGCAGGACGTCGGCGTAGCGGTCCACGGCCTGCTGCGGGCTCAGCGGCAGGTTGGTGTCCTCGTCGGCGCCCACGACGGCGGCGCCGTCGGCCGGCGCGCCGGTGGTGGGCAGGCTGGCGCCGGGCAGCAGCGAGGGCGTGGCCCACACGCGGTACGGCTCGCGCGCGGAGGCCGAGCGCAGCACCACCAGGGAGGGCTTGCGGTCGGGGCCCGGCTCGGTGACGGTGAGGAACCAGCGCGGCCAGCCCTGCTGGCGCGGCAGGACCGAGGAGAGCGCGTCGAGGTCGTCGGCGCTGACGGCCGGGGCCGTGGCGCCGGCGGCGGCGATGGTGGCGGCCGCGCGGCGCAGCTCCAGCTCGGGGCCGGCGGTGCGGGCGGCCAGCGCCTGCAGGTCGGCGGTGGCCGGGTCGGTGGCCGCGGCCAGCGGCGCGGTGGCCGCCTCGGCGATGCGGGCGGCCTGCTGGGGC
>NZ_JAAALM010000491.1 GCF_009906395.1 Kineococcus indalonis | reverse complement strand
ACCGCCAGCAGCTGCGCGAACGGCCCCGCGGTGGCGGCCAGCCGCGCGCGCGGGCCGTGCTGCACCAGGCGCCCGCCGTCCAGGACGGCCACCGCGTCCGCGCGGCGGGTGGTGCTCAGCCGGTGCGCGATCAGCAGCCCCGTGCGCCCGGCCAGCAGCCGCTCGGCGGCCGCGGTGACGCGCTGCTCGGTGACCGGGTCCATCCGCGCGGTGGCCTCGTCCAGCACGACCACCCGCACGTCGCGCACCAGCAGGCGCGCGAACGCCACCAGCTGCTCCTCCCCCGCCGACAGCGTCGTGCCGCCCGGGCCCAGCGGGGTGTCCAGGCCCTCGGGCAGGGAGCGCACCCACGCGCCCAGCCCCAGCGCGTCCACCGCCTCCTCCACCGCCGCGCGCGGCGCCCCGCCGCCCAGGGCGATGTTCTCCGCCAGCGTCGCGGCCAGCAGCTCCGTGCGCTGGGTGACCACGCCGACCGCCCGGCGCAGGGCCTGCAGGTCCAGCTCGCGCACGTCGCGACCGCCGACGAGCACCGCGCCGCGCGGCGGCTCCACCGCGCGGGAGAACAGCGCCGCCAGCGTCGACTTGCCCGAGCCGCTGCGCCCCACCAGCGCGCACGTCGTGCCCGCGGGCACGTGCAGGTCCACGCCGCGCAGCGCGAAGCCCCCGCCCGGGTAGGAGAAGTCCAGCCCGCGCACCCGCAGCGGCAGCGGCCCCGCCGGCAGCGGGTCGCCGCCGGCCGGCTCCGGCGGCGCCGTCAGCAGCGCCCGCGTGCGCTGCAGCGCCCCCAGCCCCGCCTGCACCTCCGGCAGCCGGTCGGCGACCTCGGTGAGGTCGCCGACGAAGCCCGCCAGCAGCAGCCACGTCGTCACCAGCGCCGCCACGCCCAGCTCACCGCGCAGCACCAGCGCCACACCGCCCACCGCCAGCACCACCAGCAGCGAGGACAGCACCAGCGCGGTGCGCAGCCCCACCGCGGAGGCCGCCCGGCTCGTGGCCCACACCGCCCGCAGCACCGCCGCGGACCCCTCCGCGCAGCGGCGCAGCACGTGCGCGCGCCCCAGGCTGGAGCGCACGTCGTCGCGCCCGGCGACGGCCTCCTCCAGCTGCGCGGCGTGGTCCGTCCAGGCGACCTCCTCGACGACCTTGCGGCGGGCGACCTCCCGCGTCAGCGGCCGCGCCACCAGCAGCGCGGCGGCCGCCGCCAGGGGGAACGCGATCCACGCCGGCCACCACGTCAGCCCGGCCACCACCCACGCCAGCGACGAGCGCAGCAGCGCGCGCGCCAGCCGCCACCCGGTCTCGCGCAGCAGCCGCGCCAGCTGGCGCGGGTCGTCGTCGACGCGGTCGATGACCTCCCCGACGGCCTGCTCGGCCAGCACCGGCAGCGGCTGCGCCAGCGCCGCGTCCAGCAGGTCCGCGCGCAACCGGCCCTCCGCGCGCCCCACGCGGGTGGCGAACACCGCGCGGCCGGCGGTGTCCAGCACCCCGGCGCCCACCAGCAGCACCGCCAGGGCCACCACCAGCGCCGGGCTCGGCTCGTCGGCCAGGCGGCCGGTGACGACCGTGCCCAGCGTCTCGCCGACGGCGGCCAGCACCGCCAGCACGCCCGCGACCACCGCGCCGGGCCCGGCGAGCCGGGCGGCGGTGAGGGTGCGGCCGGCCGGCGGCGGGACCGCGCGCCCGGGGGCGCCGCGGTCCCCCGCGCGCTGCGGCGGGGCCTGCTGGGGGGTGCTCACCGTCCGACGCTAGCGACGCCGCGCGGTGCGCCTCCTCCCCTTTTCCGCCCGCCCGCGCGCCGCGCCCGTCAGGCGGCCTGGGCCAGGTACTCGTCCCAGCGCGGGTCGGCCTGCTCCGCGCCGCGCACCGCCCACGACGCCCCCCGCGGCGCGGTCGGGCGGAACGGCAGCGACCAGCCCATCTCCTCCGGGGTGCGGTCGCCCTTGGCGTTGTTGCAGCGCACGCAGCAGGCCACGAGGTTCTCCCACGTGTCCGGCCCGCGGCGGCTGCGCGGCAGCACGTGGTCCACGGTCGTGGCGTGGCCGCGGCAGTACGCGCAGCGCTGGTGGTCGCGGCGCAGCACGCCCCGGCGGCTGACCGGCACCACGGTGCCCCGCGGCACCCGCACGTAGCGGGTCAGCAGGATCACCGAGGGGCGTTCCAGGCTCACCGTGGCGCCCACGACGGGATCTGCGTCGGCCAGCACGATCGACGCCTTCCCCGCCAGGACCAGGACGAGCGCGCGGCGGAAGGACACCACCGCGAGCGGTTCGTAGCCGGCGTTCAGCACGAGGGTTCGCACAACCACCTCCACGGACGACGAGAGGCGCCGTCCCCGGTGGGGACGGCGCCTCTGGGAGCGACGACGTGCGCGGCGGGATGCACGTGCTGGCGCACGTGCGCGCACCGGCGCACCGCGGGTACCCCCACTGTCATCGGGGGCAGGGCCGGGCCGGGTGTGGTGGAGCGGGAGCGCCCCTGGCGCGCGCGGCTGGACACGTCGCTCCCCTCCTCCCGTCGTCGTGACGGCACTGTACGTCGCGCGGGCGCGGGGGGACACGTCTTTGGCGCCGGGGGCGCCGGACGTGACGCGAGCGTGACACGCCGGGCCCCGCGCACCGGGCCCCGCGCACCGGGCCCCGCGCACGCCCAGCAGCGCGCCGCCCGGGCGGGGACGACGACGGGCCCGGCACCCCCGAGGTGCCGGGCCCGCGGTGCCGCGGCGGTGCCGCGGTGCGTGCTGGTGGGTCGCGTCAGGCGACGGGCGCCACGCGGCCGAAGGTGACCGCGCTGCTCCAGATGGAGCGCAGCTGCACGGGCTTGCCGGCGCGCGGGGCGTCCCACATCTGGTTGCCGCCGGCGAAGATGCCCACGTGGTAGGCGCGGCCGCCGTCGGTGAAGAAGACCAGGTCGCCGGGGACGGCCTGGGCGCGGGAGATGCGCTGGCTGGCGCCGAGCTGCGCGTTGGCCGTGCGGGGCAGGGAGACGCCCACCTGGCGCATGACGTAGCTGGTGTAGCCGGAGCAGTCGAAGCCGGCCGGGGTGGTGCCGCCGTAGACGTAGGG
>NZ_JAAALM010000490.1 GCF_009906395.1 Kineococcus indalonis | reverse complement strand
GTCGTGCACGCCCCGGACCCGGCCGCGAGCGCCGCGGACGGGCGCCTGCCGCTGCCGCCGGCGCGCGGCGGGCTGAGCGCGGCGCTGCTGCGGCACCTGCGCGCCGAGCCCGGCGCCGCGGGCGCCGGCGAGCTGCGCGCCCTGGCCGCGCGCACCGCCGCCGCCTCCGGCGACCTGCTGCGCGACGAGGACGTGCAGCTGTCGCTGTTCCTGCTGTACGAGCTGCACTACCGCGGCCTGGAGGGCGTGGACGACGCCCTGGAGTGGGACCTGGGCCTGCTGGGCGTGCGCGAGGAGCTGGAGGGCCCCTTCGAGGCGGCGGTGCGCGCGCTCGTGCAGGTGCCCGAGGTGCCCGCGGAGGACGTCGCCGAGACGCTGTTCGCGATGGCCGCCGAGGACGGCGGGCCGAGCGTCAGCGCGTTCCTGCAGCGGCGCGCGGACGTGGAGCAGGTGCGCGAGTTCCTGGTGCACCGCTCGATCTACCACCTGAAGGAGGCGGACCCGCACACGTGGGCGGTGCCGCGCCTGGCCGGCGGGCCGAAGGCGGCGCTGGTGGAGGTGCAGGCCGACGAGTACGGCGGCGGCCGCCCCGAGCGGATGCACTCGGCGCTGTTCGCCCGCACGATGCGCGCGCTGGGCCTCGACGACGCCTACGGCCGGTACCTGCCCTCGGTGCCGGGCACCACGCTGGTCGGCACGAACGCGATGTCGCTGTTCGGGCTGCACCGCCGCCTGCGCGGGGCGATCGTCGGGCACCTGGCGGTGTTCGAGATGACGTCCTCGCTGCCGAACAAGGCCTACGGCAACGGGCTGCGCCGCCTGGGCTTCGACGCCGACGCGACGTGGTTCTTCGACGAGCACGTGCAGGCCGACGCCGTGCACGAGCAGATCGCCGGCCGCGACCTGGCCGGGGCGCTGGCGCGCCGCGAGCCGGGCATCGCCGCGGACGTGCTGTTCGGCGCGGCGGCGTGCCTGGCGCTGGACGCGCTGGCCGGCGAGCACCAGCTGAGCAGCTGGGAGGACGGCCGCACCTCGCTGCTGGCGCCGTGGTCCTGACGCCGGGCGGGGCGGTGCCCCGCCGTCCGGTGGCGGAGTACGTGGTGCCGCTGCGCTGGTCCGGGCGCCCCGACGCCGAGGTGGGCGAGGTGGCGGCCTACCTGCAGGCGCTGTCGGTGCTGGTGGACGTCACCGTCGTGGACGGCTCCCCGGAGGAGGACTTCGCCCGGCACGCGGCCAGCTGGACGCGCGCGCCGGGGGTGCGGCACGTGCGCCCGCGCCCCTGGCCGGGCCGCAACGGCAAGGTCGCCGGGGTGGTCACCGGCGTGCTGGGCGCGCGCCACGAGCACGTCGTCGTCGCCGACGACGACGTGCGCTACGGGCCGGCGGAGCTGGTGGCGGTGGTGGCCGCGCTGGAGGGCGGCGCGGACGCGGTGCGCCCGCAGAACGTGTTCTCCCCCGCTCCCTGGCACGCCCGCTGGGACACCGCCCGCTCGCTGGTCAACCGCGCCTTCGGCGCCGACTACCCCGGCACGATCGCCGTGCGCCGCAGCACGTTCGAGGCGATGGGCGGTTACGACGGCGACGTGCTGTTCGAGAACCTGCAGATGCTGCGCACGGTCGAGGCCGCCGGCGGGCGCGTCGTCGCGGCCTCGGACGTGTACGTGCGGCGCCTGCCGCCCACGGCGCGGCACTTCGCCGGCCAGCGGGTGCGCCAGGCCTACGACGACTTCGCCCAGCCGTGGCGGCTGGCGGTGGAGGCCTCGTGGCTGCCGCTGCTGGTGCTGGCCGCCCGCCGCGGGCGGGGCGCGGCGGCCGCGGGGGCCGGGGCGCTGGCCGCGGCGGCGGTGGCCGAGGTGGGCCGGCGCCGGCACGGCGGCCGGGAGCACTACCCGGCCACGGCGGCGCTGTGGGCGCCGCTGTGGGCCGCGGAGCGGGCGGTGTGCGTGTGGGCGGCGATCGGCGCCCGGGCGCGCGGCGGCGTGCGGTACTCGGGGGGCCGGGTACCGCACGCCGCCAGGCCGGTCGCGCCGGCGGGGCGGGTCAGCCGCGCGGCTGCGCCGGGTTCGTCGGGTCCCCGTGAGACGGAGGGTTGACCGGCGGGGCGTTGGTGGTGCTCGGGCTGAGGCCCGGGCCCTGCGCGGCCGGGGCGTGCTCGGGCTGCGCCCCGGCCGGGTTCCCGCCGGAGGGCTGCGCGCCGGCGGCGAGCTGGTCGGCGCGCGCCCGCAGCACCGTGAGGACCGGCTCGCGCGCCCCGTGCGCCTCCTCGTAGACGATGAGGTCGCCCACCCCGGCGGCGTCCAGGGAGCGGATGCGGTCGGTGAGGGTGGCCACCGGCAGGTGGTCGTAGTCGGGCACGGGCAGCGTCGAGCGCTCGTCGGAGCTCACGGTCTCTCCTTCTTCCTCGGGTCCCCGGGGCACGTCCGCCCCGGGCGGTTCGCGGTGTGCGCGCGCGGGCCGGGGACGGCTCAGGGGTGGTGGGCGGCGTTCAGGTCCACCCGGCGCGGCATGAGCAGGCCCAGCAGCACCATGCCGACGGCGAGCACGAGGTGCAGCCGGTCGTCGGCGGTGTTCAGCGGCACGAGGTTCGCCTGGCTGTCCTGGGCGACGACGAGGCCGTAGACCCACAGCGCGGCGTAGGCGAGGCCCCCGGCGACCAGGAAGCTGCGCGCGGCGGAGGCCGTCCGCGCGGCGAGGACGCCGACGACGCCGAGGGCGAGGTGCAGCAGGTTGTGCAGCACCGACACCTGGAACAGGCCCAGCAGCATCGCGCCGGAGTGGTGCCCGGCGGCGGCGAGCCGGTCGTAGTCGGTCGTGACCCCGGGGACGAACCCCGCGACCCCGACGAGCACGAAGACCGCTCCCACGACCAGCGAGGTCGCCTGGACGGGGGAGCGGCGCAGCGAGCGGGAGGTCCCGGTCCCGCTGGTGGTCCTGGTGGCCATGGTGAGCTCCTCGGGTTCACGCGCCCGCGGTGGGCGCGGCGGGAGGCGGCGGTGCCGCGGGAGGCGCGCTCTGCTGGACCCCTCCTCCCACCGTAGGCAGCCGCGCGGGCGGGGCAACTCGGGGCGCGGCTGCCTACGGTGGGAGGA
>NZ_JAAALM010000048.1 GCF_009906395.1 Kineococcus indalonis | reverse complement strand
GGCCGGGCGGGGGTGGCGGTCCAGCGTCGGTGCTCACGGAGGCATCGTCGCCGCCGGCGCGCGCACCCCGCCAGCGCTCCGGCGCGGCAGGCCGTACACCTCGCGGGCGGTGCCGCCCAGGACCCGCTCGCGCTCGGTGCCGGACAGCCCCGCCAGCAGCTCGCGGGTCCAGCCCTGGACCCGCTCGTACCCGCCGGCCGGGGTGCTCACCGGCCAGTCGCTGCCGGCGAGCAGCCGCCGCGGTCCGAACACCTCCAGCAGGTGCTCCACCACGGGGCGCAGCGCCTCCGGGCCCCGTCCCGGCGGCAGCAGGGTGAACAGCCCGGACACCTTGCACGCCAGGTTCTCCCGCCGCGCCGCCCGCGCCAGTAGGCGCGACCACTCGCCCAGCGCCGCGGCGTCGCCCAGCGGGGGCTTGGCGGCGTGGTCGAGCACGAAGCGCCCCCGCGGGTTCGCGTCGAGCACCGCGGGCACGTCGGCGAGCTGGTCCGCGCGCACCAGCAGGTCGTGCACGAGGCCGAGGCCGGCGGCGGTGCGGGTGCCGCGGCGCACGTCCTCGCGCAGCAGCCAGCCCGTGCCGGGCTCGTCCTCGACCTGGTGGCGCACCCCGGCGAGCAGGGCCCCGCCCGGCCCGCCGCGCAGCGCCTCCACCTGCGCGGCGACGTCGCCGGTGAGGTCCACCCAGCCGACGACGGCGGCGAGCAGCCCGCCGGAGGCCTGTGCGGTGGCCAGGAACTCCCGGGTCTCCGCCACCTCGGCGACGGTCTGCACGAGCACGGCGGCGTCGACGCCCGCCGCCCCGGCCGCCGGGCGCAGGTCCTGCGCCGTGAAGCGCCGCCGCAGCGGTTCCCGCGCCGCGCCGCGCATCCACGGGTAGTCCCGCCGGGCGGGGTCCCACAGGTGCACGTGCGCGTCGATCACGGCGCCAGGCCCGGCAGCGGCACGTCCGGGCGCACGATCCCGGAGGCGCGCAGCGCCTCCCACGCGGCGGCGGGCACGGCCACGTCGAGCAGCGCCGCGTCGCGGCGCACCTCCTCGGGGCTGCGCATGCCCACCACCGCCGACGCCACCGCCGGGTGCGCCAGCACCGCCTGCAGCGCCAGCGCCGGCAGCGTCACCCCGTGCTCGCGGGCCAGGTCCGCGGCCCGGTGCGCCCGGGCCAGGACGTCCGCCGGCGCCGGCGCGTAGCGGTAGGTGGCGTCCGCGGGCGGGCGCTCCCGCGCCAGCAGGCCCGAGCCGAACACCCCGCCGAGCACGACGGAGGTCCCGCGGCGCAGCGCGGCGGGCAGCAGGTCGTCCAGGGCGGGCTGCTCCAGCAGGTCGTAGTGGCCGGCGAGCAGGACGACGTCGAGGTCGAACTCCTCCACGAAGCGGGTCAGCGGCGCGGTGGAGTTCATGCCCGCGCCGATGGCGCGCACCAGCCCCTCCTCGCGCATCCGGTGCAGCTCGGGCAGCGCACCGGTGCGGGCGTCCTCCTCGTGCTCGTCCGGGTCGTGCACGAGCAGCACGTCGACGCGCTCCAGGCCCAGCCTCCGCAGGCTCTCCTCCAGGCTGCGCCGCACGCCGCCGGCGGAGAAGTCCCACACCCGCCGGGCGCGCGCGGGCACGTCGAAACCGCCCTCGACGTCCGTGCCGGCCGGTGCGGGCACCGGTTCCAGCAGGCGGCCCACCTTCGTGCCGAGCACGAACGCGTCGCGGGGCACCCCGCGCAGCGCCGCGCCGATCCGCTCCTCGGACAGCCCCAGGCCGTAGTGGGGCGCGGTGTCGAAGTACCGCACCCCCTCGGCGAGGGCCTGCCCGACGGCCGCGCGGGCGACCGCGTCGGGCACCGCGGTGCGGAGGTTGCCGACGGGGGCGCCGCCGAACCCCAGCACCGGCACCCGCACGCCCGAGCGCCCCAGCGGCCGGGTGCCCGCGCGCGGGTCCGTCACGGCCGCGCCGCCGGCACCCGCAACCCGTGCATCCCGCCGTCCACGGCCACGACCGCACCCGTGGTGGCGCTGGAGCGCGGGTCGGCCAGGTGCACGATCTGGTGCGCCACCTCCTCGGCGGTGACCAGCCGGCCGCTGGGCTGGCGGGCGGCCAGCGCGGCCAGTTCCGCCTCCGGGTCCTCGGCGGCCGCCAGCAGCCGGCTCACCCACGGGGTGTGCGCGGTGCCGGGGTTGACGCAGTTCACGCGCACGCCGTCGGCGAGGTGGTCCGCGGCCATCGCCAGCGTCAGCGCCTGCACCGCGCCCTTGGACGCCGAGTACAGCGCGCGCCGGGGCAGCCCGGCCCAGGCGGCGACGGAGCAGGTGTTCACCACCGCCGCGCACGGCGACTCGCGCAGCGCCGGCAGCGCGGCCCGGGTGGCGCGGACGACGCCGAGGACGTTGACGTCCAGGACGCGGTGCCACTCGGCGTCGTCGTTGTCCTCCACCGTGCCCTGCGCGCCGATCCCGGCGTTGTTAACCAGGACGTCCAGGCCGCCCAGGGCGCTGACCGCCGCGGCCACCGCGGCGCGCACCGCGGCGTCGTCGGACAGGTCCGCCACCACCGCGGTCACCCCCCGCGGCGCCGGGCCGGGGAACTCCCGGTCCAGCACCGCCACCGCCGAGCCCTCCTCGGCGAAGCGCTGCGCCGTCGCCGCCCCGATGCCCGAGGCGCCGCCGGTCACCAGCACGCGCAGGCCCGCCAGCGCGCTCACGCCGGGACCCCGGCCCCGCGCGGCGGCGCGGGTTCGCCGGCCCACTCCGCGCCGGTGGGGAACAGGTGCCGCTGCAGGGACTCCTCGCGCACCTGCGCGGAGAAACCGGGCGCGGTGGGCGCCAGGTAGCGCCCGCCGCGCACCCGCACCGGGTCCACGAAGTGCTCGTGCAGGTGGTCGACGTGCTCGATCACGCGGTCCCGCGCGGTGCCGGAGACGGCGACGAGGTCGAACATCGCCAGGTGCTGCACCAGTTCGCACAGCCCCACCCCGCCGGCGTGCGGGCACACCGGGACGCCGAACCTGGCGGCCAGCAGCAGGATCGCGACGTTCTCGTTGACGCCGGCCACGCGCGCGGCGTCGATCTGCAGCACGTCCAGCGAACCGGCCTGCAGCATCTGCTTGAAGACGACGCGGTTGTGCACGTGCTCGCCGGTGGCGATCCGCACCGGGGCGACGGCGCGGCGGATCGCCGCGTGCCCCAGCACGTCGTCGGGGCTGGTCGGCTCCTCCACCCACCACGGGTCGTGCGGCGCCAGCGCCGCGATCCACTCCACGGCCTGCCCGACGTCCCAGCGCTGGTTGGCGTCCACGGCGATGCGCACGTCCGGGCCGACGGCCCCGCGCGCCAGCCGCAACCGGCGCACGTCGTCGTCGAGGTCGGCGCCGACCTTGAGCTTGATCTGGGTGAACCCCTCCGCGACGGCCTCGCGCGCCAGCCGCACGAGCTTGTCGTCGGAGTAGCCCAGCCACCCGGGGGTGGTGGTGTAGGCGGGGTAGCCCTCGCGCAGCAGCGCCTCGCGCCGCGCCGCCCGGCCCGGTTCGGCCGCGCGCAGCAGCTCCAGCGCCTCCTGCTCGGTGAGGGCGTCGGTGAGGTAGCGGAAGTCCACCAGGGAGACCAGCTCCTCGGGGGACAGGCGCGAGAGCAGGTCCCACAGCGGCAGCCCGGCGCGCTTGGCGCGCAGGTCCCACAGGGCGTTGACGACGGCGCCCACGGCCATGTGCACCACGCCCTTCTCCGGGCCCAGCCAGCGCAGCTGCGAGTCGTCGACGAACGAGCGCCACGTGGCGCCCATGTCGCCCAGGACCTCCTCGACGTCGCGGCCCACGACGTACCCGGCCAGCGCCTCGATCGCCGCGACCTGCACGTCGTTGCCGCGGCCGATGGTGAACGCGAACCCGTGCCCCTCCAGGCCGTCGCCGGCGTCGGTGCCGATGACGAGGTACGCCGCGGAGTAGTCCGGGTCGGGGTTCATCGCGTCCGAGCCGTCCAGGTGGCGGGAGGTGGGGAAGCGCACGTCCAGGGTGCGGAACCCGGTGAACCTCGCGCGGGCGGCCATCAGGCGTCCGCCAGCTCGTTGCGGGTGCTGCCCAGACCGTCGACCTCGCACTCGACGACGTCGCCGGCGCGCAGGTACGGCTTGGGCTCCGGGCGGCCCAGCGCCACCCCGGCGGGGGTCCCGGTGTTCACCAGGTCGCCGGGTTCCAGGACGGTGAAGTGGCTGAGGTAGCGCACGACCTCCCCGACGCCGAACACGAGGTCGCCCGTGGAGCCGTCCTGGCGCAGCTCGCCGTTGACGCGGGTGCGCAGGCCCAGCGCGCCGGGGTCGGGCACCTCGTCGGCGGTGACGAACCACGGCCCCAGCGGGTTGAACGTCTCGCAGCTCTTGCCCTTGTCCCACTGCCCGCCGCGCTCGAGCTGGAACTCGCGCTCGGAGACGTCGTGGGAGACGACGTAGCCGGCGACGTGCTCCAGCGCCTCCTCGGCGCTGGCCAGGTAGCGGGCGCGCCGGCCGATGACCACGCCCAGCTCCACCTCGTAGTCCGTCTTGGTGCTGCCGCGCGGCACCAGGACGGTGTCGTGCGGGCCGACGACGGTGGAGGAGGACTTCAGGAACACCACCGGCTCGGCCGGGATCGCCGCACCGGTCTCCCGCGCGTGGTCGCGGTAGTTCAGCCCGATGCACACCACGGTGCCCGGCCGCGGCAGCGGGGCGCCGATCCGGCGGCCGGTGAGGTCCAGCTCCGGCAGGTCGCCGGAGCGCACGGCGGCGCCGGCGGCGGCGAGGTCCTCCGCGCTCCACGGCCGGTGCGCGTCCAGGACGCCGGACAGGTCGACGGCGCGCCCGTCGGGCAGCAGGGCCGCGGGGCTCTCGCCGCCCCTGGGGCCGGTGCGCAGGATCTTCACGGGGTTCCTCCCTGGTGGGTTCCGGTGCGGTGCGCGGCGGGGGCGGGCAGCGGCACGTCGTGCTCCTCGCCGGGGCCGCCGGTGAAGGTGCCGCACGCGCTCGCGCCGACGGCGACGTGCACGGTGCCGGCGCGCAGGTGCCGCAGCCGCGCGCGGGTGGGCCGCCCCCCCTCCCACGTCAGGTCCACCTCGACCCCGGCGCGGGTGCGCAGGCCGTGCACCCGCCCGCGCGGCCACTGCGGCGGCAGCGCGGGCAGCAGGTCCACGCGCTCGGCGGTGGAGCCCACCAGCGCCTCGGCCACGCCCGCGGCGAAGCCGAGGTTGCCGTCGACCTGGAACGGCGGGTGGGCGGAGAACAGGTTCGGGTACAGCCCGCCGGCCTGGGCGGCGTCGTCGACGGCCGGGCGCAGGCAGCGCCGCACGAGGTCGCCGACGACGTCGCCGCGGCCCAGCCGCGCCCACAGGGCGGTGCGCCAGGCCAGCGCCCACCCGGTGCTCTCCGGCCCGCGCAGCTCCAGGGTGCGCGCGGCGGCCGCGGCCAGGTCCGGCTCGGCCCGCGGGTCCAGCGTGCCCAGCGGGTACAGACCCACCAGGTGGGAGGTGTGCCGGTGCTCCGGCTCGGCCTCCGGCAGGTCCTCGTGCCACTCCAGGAGCTGCCCGCGCGCGCCGGTGCGCGGGCGCGGCAGCCCGGCCAGCGCCTCGCGCACGTCCTCGCGCAGCCGGGCGGTGGCCGGCTCGTCCGGCGCCAGCCGCGACCACGCCTGCAGCAGCCCGCGGGTCAGCTCCAGGTCGCAGGTGCTGCTGGCGGTCACCGCGCGCGCGGTGCCGCCGGCGTCCAGCCAGCGGTTCTCCGGCGAGGTGGACGGCGCGGTGCCCAGGGTGCCGTCGGGCAGGCGCACCAGCCAGGCCAGGCAGAACCGCGCGGCGCCCTCCAGCACGGGCAGCACCCGCGCCGCGACGGCGGCCGGGTCCGCCGCGTGCTCCACGGCGTCGACGAGGTTCGCGCACAGCCACGCCCCGCCGAACGGCCACGCCGACCACGACGGGTCCGCCCAGCCGCCGCCGACGCTGCGGGTCTGCGCCCACCCGTCGCTGTTGTGGTGCGTCACCCACCCCGGCGCGTCGTACATCTCCCGCGCCGCGCGCGCCCCCTCGGCGGCCAGGCGCTCGGTGAACGCCAGCAGCGGTTCGGCGCACTCCGGCAGCGCCCACGCCTGCGCCGGCCAGTACGCCATCTGCAGGTTCACGTTCGTGGTGTAGTTGCTGCTCCACGGCGGCCGCAGCTCGGCGTTCCACAGACCCTGCAGCGTCATCGGCAGCGTGCCCGGCCGCGAGCCGGTGACGAGCAGGTAGCGCGCGTGCGCCACGACCAGCTCGGCCAGCGCCCGGTGGGCGTCCTCGTCGTCGACGGCGCGGTGCACCAGCTCGTCGGTGGGCGTGCCCGGCGCGCAGCGCCCGCCGAGCTCCAGGCCGGCGCGCCCGAAGAGGGCGCCGTGGTCGGCCAGGTGCGCGGCGCGCACCCGCTCCACGGCCTGCAGCGCCGCCCGCGCGCGCCGCGCCGCGGCGTCCACGTCGGGCGTGCCGGGGGCGTGCGCGAGCGGCTCGGGGACCTCCACGGCCACCACCAGCCGCACCCGGCGCGCACCGGACCAGCGGGCCACGAGCACCGCGTCGTCCGCGTCGTCCGCGTCGTCCGCGGCGTCCGCCGTGCGCCCGTCCGCGAGGGCGCGCACGACGACGGCGACCAGCCGGGTCGCCGGCGAGCCGGGCGGCGCCCACCGCACCGCCTCGCCCTCCTGCCCCGGGCTCCACGGGCGCACGTCGAGCGGCAGCTCCAGCAGGGCCCGCCACTCGACCGCGCCGCCGCCCGCGCGGCGCAGCTCCGCCGAGCGCAGCGGCAGCGGGGAGGTGAAGACGACCTCGACGTCCTCGCCGGGGTCCTCGCCGGGGTCCTCGCCGCCGGTGACGCCGACCTCGTGCACGAGCGCCCCGGCGCGGGCGGCGACGAACGTCTCGTGCCGCACCCCGCCGCCGGGGCGCGGCCGGTGCGTCCACGCGGTCGCCGTCGCCAGGTCCAGGCCGCGGCGCAGGCCTTCCCCGGCGCTCAGCCCGGGCGTGCGCACCAGCAGCTCGCCCACGGGCACGTACGCCTGGGTGTGCGGCACCACCGGCTGCATCAGCGCGTCGGCCCGGGCGGCGTCGTCGTCCAGGACGGCCCGCCGCGCCGCGAGCACCCGCTGCGGGTGGTCGGCGGGCGCGGTGTGCCGCGGCCCGCCCACCGGGCCGGACCAGGCGCGGTCGTCGTTCAGGGACAGCTTCTCGCCGTCGGCCAGGCCCCAGCAGACCGCGCCGAGCCGGCCGTCGCCCACCGGCCACGCCTCCAGCCAGGTCGACGCCGGGCGGTCGTGCTCCAGGTGCGGCATCAGCAGCGCCCGCCCCCGGCGCGCGGGCCGGCGGTCCACGTCATCGCGTCTCCTCGCGTCGTCCGCCGGGCCGCGGCGGTGCGGCGGCATGCAGACGATGACGCGACGGCTCCCGGGGTGTCAAGATCTCATCTGATGAATGAGGGTCCCCGCCGCCGGCGGGGCCTCCACCCGCACCGACGAGGAGCCGTTGTGCCGCTGTCCGAGATGACCCTGGGGGAGCTCGAGGAGCTCGACGTGGCGCTGAACGTGCCCGTCGACCTCGACGGGTTCTGGGCCTCCACCCTCGCGGCGGCCGCCGTGCACCCCCTCGACGTGCGGCGCACCCCGGCGCCCACTCGTCTGACGACCCTGACCCACGAGGAGTTCTCCTTCGCCGGCGCCGGGGGCGACCGGGTCAACGCCTGGCTGGTGAGGCCGGCGGGCGCGCGCGAGCCGCTGCCGGCCGTGGTGGAGTTCATCGGCTACGGCGGCGGGCGCGGCCTGGCCGAGGAGCGGCTCACCTGGGCCAGCGCCGGGTACGCCCACCTCGTCGTGGACACCCGCGGCCAGGGCGCGGTGTGGGGCGGGGGCGGCTCCACCCCCGACCCGGCCGGCTCCGACGTCTCCGCCCCCGGTTTCCTCACCCGCGGGGTCCTGGACCGCGACACCTACTACTACCGCCGCGTCTACGTCGACGCGGTGCGCGCCGTGCAGGCCGCCCGCTCCCTGCCGGACGTGGACCCCGGCGCCGTCAGCGTGACCGGCGCCAGCCAGGGCGGGGGCATCGCCCTGGCCGCGGCCTCCCTGGCCACCGGGGTGCGCGCGGTGATGGCCGACGTGCCGTTCCTGTCCTGGTTCCGCCGCGCCGTCCTCGTGGCCGCCACGGACCCCTACGCCGAGCTCGTGCGCTACCTCTCCGTCCACCGCGACCGCGTCGAGCAGGTCCTGGGCACCCTGGACCACTTCGACGTGGCCCACCTCGTCCCGCGGGCCACCGCCCCGGCGCTGATCTCCCTGGCCCTGATGGACCGCGTGTGCCCGCCCTCCACGGTGTGGGCCGCGCACCGCAGCTACGGCGGGCCCTCGGAGCTGGTCGTGCACCCCTTCAACGACCACGAGGGCGGCCAGGCGCACCAGTGGCGCCGGCAGCTGGACTGGCTCGCCGGGGTCCTCGCGGACCCGGCCGCCCCGGCCTGAACCGGCCTGAACCGGCCTGAACCGGCCTGAACCGGCTTGGCGGCCGGCCCGGACGGGGGCGGCCGGGGTCTCAGCCGCGCGCCGGCACCGCGCCGGCGCGCGGCAGCGCGGGGGCGTCCCACTCCACGTGGTGCCGGCGCATCCACGCCTGCTGGTCCTGACCGCGCAGGGCCCCGGCGCGCAGCACCAGCGGCATCACCGCGTCGCGCGCGACGCGGCCCACCGCGCCGGGCGACTTCGCCGCGCTGGTGCGCCAGCCGGCCGCGACGACCCGCTCCACGCGCGCGCGCCGGGTCCGCTCGAACACCTCGAACGCCAGCGGCACCGGCAGGTCGCGCAGGCAGCGCGCGAGCACCACGGCGTCCTCCACCGCCTGCGAGGCGCCCTGGCCGGCGGCGGGGGAGGTGGCGTGGGCGGCGTCGCCCAGCAGCACCGTGCGCTCGTCGTGCCAGGTGCGCACCGTGGGCAGGTCGTACGTGGCCCACGCCCGCAACGGCTCCGGGGTGGCCGCGACCAGCTCCAGGGCCGGTGAGCGGTCCCCGGCGAAGGAGTCCGCCAGCAGCGCCCGCCACCGCGCGTCGGTGCCCGCCTCCAGCTCCCCGCGGCGCGGCTCCGCGCGCAGCGGCGGGTTGGCGAACCACCACGTGCGCCCGCCCGGGGTGGCCAGGTACCCGAAGAACGCGCGCCGGCCGAACACCATCGTCAGCCGGCCGGGCTCGGCGCCGGCGGGCACGTGCTCGGAGTACCCGGCCAGGTTGAGGATCGGCACGAACCGCGGCGGTGCCGCGCCCGCGTCCAGCAGGGTCCGCACCGTCGAGCGCACCCCGTCGGCGCCGACGAGGACGTCGGCGGTGGCGGTGCTGCCGTCGTCGAACTCGGCCCGCACCCCCTCGGCGGTGCGCCGGGCCCCCACCAGCCGCGAGCCGTAGCGCACCTCCACGCCGCGCCGCAGCGCCTCCCCGTGCAGGACCCGGTACAGCTCCGAGCGCTTCAGGGACACCCCCGCCGGGGCCGGCGCGCCCCCGGCACCGGCGCCGCCGGTGGTGTCGATGCCGCCGAGCACCTTGCCGGTGCCGCTGCGGAACTCGATGCGCGGCGTGGGCACCCCGGCGCGCAGCACCGGCTGGTCTGCGCCGATCGCGCGCAGCGCGTCCAGGCCGTTGACCTGCACCCCCAGCCACGCCCCGACGTCGCCCGCCGGCGCCGCGTACGCCTCGTGCACCGTCGCGGCGATGCCGGCGCGCTGCAGCGCCACCGCCAGCACGGGCCCGGCGATGCCGCCGCCGACGACGATCGCGGTGCGCGCGCGCGCTCCGCTCACGAGGCGTCCCGCTCGCGCAGGTGCGCGGCGAAGAACGCCTCGATGCGCGCCCAGGCGTCGGCCGCGGCCACCGGGTCCGGCGCCATGCGCGCCACCCGCCGCAGCAGCGGGCGCAGCGGGCGCGGGCCCACCGGCGCGTCGTTGAGGAAGCCGTGCCCGGCGCCGGGGTACTCGCGCACGTCGTGCTCGACGCCCAGGCGGGTCAGCACCGACTCCAGCTCGGCGGCGGTGCCCTTCAGCGCCGGGTCCTCGGCGCCGTAGCTGGCCACCACCGGGCACGCCCCGGCCAGGGCGGCCTCGGCGTCGGCGGGCAGCCGCGCGTAGTTCGCCGAGGCCACGTCGAAGCCCCGCGAGGCGGTCACCAGCGCGAAACCGCCGCCCATGCAGAAGCCCAGCACCCCGATCCGGCCCGTGCAGGCCGGGGAGGCCGCCAGCCACGCGCGCGCGGCCTCCACGTCCACGAAGGGCCGCCCGGTGCCCGCCACGACCGCGCGCATCGTGGAGACCAGGCAGCGGCGCGCCCCGCCGGCGGTGAACAGGTCGGGCATGAGGGCCAGGTAGCCGGCCGAGGCCAGGCGCGCCACCTGCCGGCGCATCACGTCGTCCACGCCGAACGCCTCGTGGACCACCACCACGCCCGGCCACGGCCCGGGCCCGGCCGGGGTGCCGAGCACCGCCCGCAGGCCGGGGCTGCCCTGCGGGCCCGGGTCCAGCACCACGTCCGTCAGCACCGGCCCGGTGGCCACGGGGCCCTCGACGTCCTGCACGCGGCACCTCCTGCTCGCTCCGGCGCGGTCGCCCACGACGCTGCCAGCGCCGTGGGCCCCGGGCAACGGGTGCGCGGGGTCCACGGCACGACGCCGCCGGGTGCGTGCAGGGTCCTGCCAGGGGCGCTCAGCCGATGCCGGTGGCGGCGCGCACGTCGCGGCGCACCGCCGCCAGCCGCTCGGCGGCCGTGCGCCGGGCGGCGGCCAGGGCGTCCGGCCCGTCCCCGTCCAGCTCCACGACGACCTCGCAGTAGCACTTCAGCTTCGGCTCGGTGCCCGAGGGCCGCACCACCACGCGCGCGCCGGCGGCCGTGCGCCAGCGCAGCCCGTCGGTGGGCGGCAGGCCGTCCACGCCCCGCAGCAGGTCCTCCACGCTGGTCACCGCCGCCCCGCCCAGCTCGGCCGGCGGGTGCTCGCGCAGCCGCGCCATCGCCGCGCCGATCAGGCCCAGGTCCTCCACGCGGATCGACACCGGCCCGGTGACGTGCACGCCGTCGCGGCGGGCCACGTCGTCCAGGACGTCCAGCAGGGTGCGGTCCTGCGCCAGCAGCCGCCGCGCCAGGCGCGCGGTGAGCACGGCCGCCGAGACGCCGTCCTTGTCGCGCACCACCGCCGGCGCCACGCAGTAGCCGATGGCCTCCTCGTAGCCGAAGGAGACGCCGGGCACGCGGGCGATCCACTTGAACCCCGTCAGCGCGGGGGAGAACGTCGCCCCGTGCGCGGCCGCGATGCGCGCCAGGCCCTGCGAGCTGACCACCGAGCACGCCAGCACCGCGCCGGGCGCGGCCAGGTGCTCGCCCAGCACCCAGCCCAGCTCGTCGCCGCTCAGCTGCCGCCACGCCGCGCGGTCCGAGCGCGCCCCGGTGGGCACCGCGGCGCAGGCCCGGTCGGCGTCGGGGTCCACGGCCAGCACCAGGTCGGCCCCCACGCGCGCGGCCAGGTCCAGCGCCAGGTCCAGCGCGCCCGGCTCCTCCGGGTTCGGGAACGCCACCGTGGGGAACGCCGGGTCCGGGTCGGCCTGCTCCGGCACCACGTGCACGTCGCCGAACCCGGCGCGGCGCAGGGCCCCGGCGAGCACGGCGCCGCCGACGCCGTGCATGGGGGTGACCACCAGGCGCAGCTCGCGCGCCGGGGCGCGGTGCCCGGGCAGCGCGGTGGCGGCCAGCACCGCGTCCAGGTAGGCGGCCACGACGTCCTCGCCGAGCACCCGCCAGCCGCCGGCGGCCCGCGGCAGCCGCGCCAGCGGGCCCACCGCCGCGATGGCGGCGGCGATCTCGGCGTCCACCGGCGGCACGATCTGCACGCCGCGGCCCTCCTCGCCGCCGGCGCGCCCGCCCAGGTAGACCTTGTAGCCGTTGTCCCGCGGCGGGTTGTGGCTGGCGGTCACCATGACGCCGGCGTCGGCGCCCAGGTGGCGCACCGCGAACGCCAGCACCGGCGTGGGCAGCGGCCGCGGCAGCAGCAGCACCTCGCAGCCCGCGGCGGTCAGCACCGCGGCGGAGTCGTCGGCGAACTCGCGCGAGCCGCGGCGCGCGTCCAGGCCCACCACGACGCGGGGGCGCTCGAAGCGCTGCGTCAGCCACGCGCCCAGCCCCGCGGCGGCGCGCTGCACCACCGCCCGGTTCATGCGGTGCTCCCCGGCGCCGACCGCGCCGCGCAGGCCGGCCGTGCCGAACTCCAGCGCGCCGGAGAAGCGCTCCGCCAGGTCCGCGGCCGCGGCCGCGTCCCCGCCCCGCGCGGCGGCCAGCACCGCGCGCAGCTCCTCGCGGTCGCGCTCGTCGGGGTCGTCCTCGATCCAGGCCAGGGCGCGCTGGCGCAGCTCGTCGGTCAGGGGCGTGGGGTCGGTCGTGCCGCCGGTCGTGCTCACGACGACGACCCTACGACCGCCCGTCCCGCGGCCGGCGCGATCAGCTCAGGGGCAGGGTGGCCAGGCCCAGCAGGGCGCTGACGGCCAGCACCCGCAGCACCGACCACCTCCACCGGAAGACCATCACGGCGGCCGCGGCGGCCAGCGCCAGGGACACCCAGCGCAGCGAGGTGAGCACCGGCACCTCCAGGTGCACCGGGCCCGCCGCCCAGGTCGTGGTGGTGGCGAAGAGGGTGTGCAGCGCGAAGTAGACCGCCAGGTTGGCGATGACGCCGACGACGGCGGCGGTGATGCCGCTCAGCGCCGCCGACAGGGCCCGGTTGGCGCGCAGGCGCTCCACGTGCGGGGCGCCCAGGAAGATGAAGAGGAAGCAGGGCACGAACGTCACCCAGGTGGTCAGCAGCGAGGCGAGCACCGCGGCCACCCACGGGTCCAGGGTGCCCGGGTCGCGGTAGGCGCCCAGGAACGCCACGAACTGCACCACCATGATCAGCGGCCCGGGGGTGCTCTCGGCCAGCGCCAGCCCGCGCACCATCTCCCCGGGGGCCAGCCAGTGGTAGCGCTCCACGGCCTGCTGGGCCACGAAGGCCAGCACGGCGTAGGCGCCGCCGAAGGTGACCAGCGCGGTGCCGGAGAAGAACAGGCCCTGCCGGGTCAGGGTGCTGCCCGTCCCGGTGAGCAGGGCGACGGCGAGCACGGGCGCGGCCCACAGCACCAGCCCGACCGCGAGCACCCTCAGCGCGCGGGCGGTGGAGGGCCGCTCGGTGTGCAGGACGTCGTCGGGCACGAGCGGGGCGGGTCCCTCGCGCACCGCGCCGTGCCCGCCGGCGGCGCCGGCCAGCACGTGCGGGGCCCAGCGGTGCAGCCCCCAGCCGAACGCGGCGGCGCCGGCCACGACCAGCGGGAACGGGGCGCCGAAGACGGCCAGCGCCGCGAAGGCCGCCACGGCCGGCACCAGCAGGGCGCGGTGCGCCAGGGCGCGCCCGCCCACCCGCAGCACCGCCTGCACCACGACGGCCAGCACCGCCGGGGCCAGGCCCGCGAACAGCCCGCTCACCACGGCCGTGTCGCCGGCGGCGGCGTACAGCACCGACAGGGCCAGCAGCGCGAGCACGCCGGGCAGGACGAACAGGGTGCCGGCGACCAGTCCGCCGCGGGTGCCGTTGAGCAGCCAGCCGGTGTAGACCGCCAGCTGCTGCGCCTCCGGGCCGGGCAGGAGCATGCAGTAGTTCAGCGCGTGCAGGAAGCGCTGCTGGCCGATCCAGCGCTTGTCGTCGACCAGGGCGCGCTGCATGACGGCGATCTGCCCGGCGGGGCCGCCGAAGGTCTGCAGCGAGATGGCGGACCAGGTGCGCACCGCCTCCCGGAAGGGCACCAGGTCGCGCTGCCCGCCCGGGGCGGGCGGCTGCGCCGGATCGGCGCGGTCGGCGGGGGAGGGGCGCGGCTCGGGCACGGCGCCGATGCAACCCCGGACGCCCCCCGCC
>NZ_JAAALM010000489.1 GCF_009906395.1 Kineococcus indalonis | reverse complement strand
GGCGGGGGCCGCCGCGCCCGCGGGTAGGGTCGGGGCGCCGACGCACCAGCGGGCGGCCCGGACGCGGCCGGCGACGGCGTCGCCCCGGGAGCGACACCGAGGAGGAAGCCCCGTGCGGAGCAGCTGCGAGCCCCCGCTCGTCCCGCCCGCGACGGCCGGGAACCTCACCGACTGCGTCGTGGACACGGCGCGCGAGGTCCCCGGGCACGTCAGCGTCAGCCGCAAGCAGCCCGACGGCGCCTGGCGGGACGTCACCGCCGCGCAGCTCCTCGCCGACGTCGTGGCGGTGGCCAAGGGCCTGCTGGCCGCGGGCGTGCAGCCCGGCGACCGCGTCGGCCTGATGGCCCGCACCAGCTACGAGTGGACGCTGGTGGACGTGGCGGTCTGGTTCGCCGGGGCCGTGACGGTGCCCGTGTACGAGACCTCCTCCGCCGAGCAGGTGCGCTGGATCCTGTCCGACTCCGGCGCCGTGGCGTGCTTCGCGGAGACCACGGACAACGCCGCCCGGGTGGCGGCCGTGCGCGAGCACCTGCCGCAGCTGCGGGACGTGTGGACCCTGGCCTCCGGGGCCCTCGACGAGCTGCGCGCCGCCGGCCGCGACACCGGCGACGAGGAGCTGGAGCGCCGCCGCACCCTGGCCGGCCCCGGCGACCCCGCGACGATCATCTACACCTCCGGCACGACCGGGCGCCCCAAGGGCTGCGTGCTCACCCACGGCAACTTCCTGGACCTGGCGCGCAACGCGCGCGCGGCGATCCCGGAGGTGCTGCAGCGCCCCGACGCCGCGACGCTGCTGTTCATCCCGCTGGCGCACGTGTTCGCCCGGTTCATCGAGGCGCTGTGCCTGGTGTGCCGCATCCGCGTGGGGCACACCCCCGACGCCAAGGACCTGCTGCCCGACCTGGCCGGCTTCCGGCCCACCTTCGTGCTGGCCGTGCCGCGCGTGTTCCAGAAGGTCTACAACGGCGCCGAGCAGCGCGCCGCCGCCGGCGGCAAGCTCAGGGCGGCGGTCTTCGAGCGGGCCACCCGCACGGCCATCGCCTACTCGCGCGCCCTGGACGCCGGCCGGCCCGCGCTGGCGCTGCGCGCGCAGCACGCCCTGTTCGACCGGCTCGTGTACGCCAAGCTGCGGGCCCTGCTGGGCGGGCGCGTGGAGCACGCCGTCTCCGGCGGCGCGCCGATGGGCGAGCACCTGACGCACTTCTTCCGCGGCGCCGGCCTGGTCGTGCTGGAGGGCTACGGCCTGACCGAGACCACCGCGCCGCTGTGCGTGAACCGCCCCTCGCGCCTGCGCGTGGGCACCGTGGGGCTGCCGCTGCCGGGCACCGACGTGGCCGTCGCCGAGGACGGCGAGATCCTCTGCCGCGGCGTGGGCGTCTTCGGCGAGTACCGCGGCCGCGAGGACGCGACCGCCGAGGCGTTCGAGGACGGCTGGTTCCGCACCGGCGACCTGGGCGAGGTCCTCGACAGCGGCCACGTGCGCATCACCGGCCGCAAGAAGGAGATCATCGTCACCGCCAACGGCAAGAACGTGGTGCCGGCGACCCTGGAGGACCGGCTGCGCGCGCACCCGCTGGTCTCCCAGGCCGTCGTGGTGGGCGACCAGCGCCACTACGTCGCCTGCCTGCTCACGCTGGACGAGGAGGCGCTGCCGTCGTGGGGCGCCAACCACGGCCGCCCCGGCCTGGACCCGGCGGGCGCGCGCACCGACGAGGTCGTCCTGGCCGCGCTGCAGCGCGCCGTGGACGACGCCAACGAGGCGGTCAGCCGAGCGGAGTCCATCCGCCGCTTCCGGGTGCTCCAGGGCGACTTCACGATCGAGAACGGCTACCTGACGCCCTCGCAGAAGGTGAAGCGCGCGGAGGTCCTGCGCGACTTCGCCGGCGAGGTCGACGCGCTGTACGCGTGAGCGGGCGGGGGCGGCCGGGGTGCGCGTGAGGTCGCCGGGGGTGCCCGGGTGACCCGCCGCGACGGCGCGACCCTGCTGGTGTGGTGGGCGCTGACGGCGCTGGCCACCCACAGCGTGGTGCGCTACCGCTGGTGGATCGTCGCCGGGTACCTGCTGGTGACGGCGGCGCTCGTGGCGCTGGCGCTGACGGCCCGCGACGACCGCGGCGCGCCCGCGCCGCGGTCGTCGGGCCGCCGCGCGGCGGCCGGCGCCCTGGCGCTGGTGGCCGCCACCCACCTGCTCGTGGCCCCGTTCAGCTACCTGGGCGGCGGCGGGCTGTGGACGGTGCGCGCCGTCCTGGCGGGCTCGGCGCTGGCGGCGGGGGCGCTGCTGCTGGCGCGCGGCGCGGTGGCCGCCCTGCTCGTGGCGCTGGCGGGTGCGGCGGCGTCCTGCGCGCTGGTCGTGGTGGGCGACCCGGCCCCGCGCATCGACGTGTGGGTGATCCTGCAGCAGGCGGCCGACGGGCTGCTGCGCGGGGAGTCGATGTACGCGCAGGAGTGGACCGGCTCCCCCGGCATCACCGACGCCTTCGCCTACCTGCCGTGGACGGCGGTGCTCACCGCGCCCGGGCGCTGGCTGGCCGGGGACGTGCGCTGGGCGCTGGGGGTGCTGGTGGCGCTCTCGGCGCTGGCCGTGGCCGCGCTGGGGCGCTGGCGAGCGCCGGCCGTGGCGGCCGCCGCGCTGCTCCTGCTGGCGCCCGGCGGCAGCACCCTGCTGGAGCAGGCGTGGACGGAGCCGACCGTGCTGGTCGGGCTGGCGGCGTGGGCGCTGCTGGTGGGCCGCGGCGGGCGCGGCACGTGGTGGGCCGTGGTGCCGCTGGCGGTGGCGCTGGCCGCGAAGCAGCACGTGGTGGTGCTGCTGCCGCTGCTGGCGACCTGGCCGCGCTTCGGTCTGCGCCGCACGGCGGTGGCGGTGGGCGGCGCGGGGCTGCTGGTGGCGCCGTGGGCGCTGGGGCGGCCGGCGGACTTCCTGCACGACACGGTGCGCACGATGCTGGAGCTGCCGCCGCTGCGCTTCGCCGACACCCTCTACACGGCGGTGCTCAACGAGACCGGCGTGCGCCTGCCCCTGGCCGTCGTGGGCGTGCTGGTGGCCGCGGTGCTCGTGGCGGCGGTGGTGGCGCTGCGCCGCCGGCCGGTGGGGCTGGCG
>NZ_JAAALM010000488.1 GCF_009906395.1 Kineococcus indalonis | reverse complement strand
CTGGCAGAGTCGTCGCCGTGCCGTCCGACCACCCGCGCACCGCCCCCGCCGACCGCCCCGGTCCCCAGCTGCTCGAGCTGGCCGCCGCCTGCGGCGTCGCGACCCGCTTCACCGACTGGCAGGGCACGGAGAGCGCCGTCCACCGCTCCACCATCGAGGCGGTCCTGACCGCGATGGGCCTGGACGTCTCCGGCCCCGACGCCGTCGACGACGCCCTGCAGGAGGTGAAGCTGCGGCCGTGGCGGCGCACCCTGCCGCCGGTGGTCGTGGCCCGCGAGGGCCGCACCCGCGCGGTGCACGTGCACGTCCCGCACGGCGACCCCGTCGAGCTGATGGTGGAGCTGGAGGACGGCGGCTGGGCCGGGCTGCGCCAGCTGGACCGCTGGGTGGACCCCGTGCGCGTCGACGGCCGCCTCACCGGCCGCGCCACCTTCGAGGTGCCCGACGACCTGCCCCTGGGCTGGCACGCGCTGCACGCCCACACCCCCTCCGGCGACACCACCTGCCCGCTCGTGGTCACCCCCGACGTGCTGGAGCTGCCCGAGGCGCTGCGCCGCGGGCGCAGCTGGGGCTACCAGTCGCAGCTGTACTCGGTGCGCTCCTCGCAGTCCTGGGGCGTGGGCGACCTCGCCGACCTGGGCGAGCTGGCCTCCTACGCCGCCGACCGCGGCGCCGGGTGGGTGCTGGTCAACCCGCTGGCCGCCGCCTCGCCGGTGCCGCCGATGGAGCCCTCCCCGTACCTGCCCACCACGCGCCGCTTCTTCAACCCCGTCTACCTGCGGGTGGAGGACGTGCGCGAGGTCGCCTACCTGACCCCGCGCGACCGCGCCGCCGTCGAGGAGCTCGCCGCCGGCTGCCGCCCCTCCAACACCGACCCCGGCGAGATCGACCGCGACGCGGTGTGGGCCGCCAAGCGGCGGGCGCTGGAGGTCGTCTTCCGCCACGGGCGCACCCCCGCCCGCGAGGCCGCCTTCCGCCGCTACGTCGCCGAGGAGGACCCGGGCCTGACGGACTTCGCCACCTGGTGCGCCCTGGTCGAGCGCCACGGGCTGCCGGTCGCCGACTGGCCCGAGGAGGTCTCCAGCCCCGAGCGCGCCGCCGCCTCCGGCGCGGCGCGGGAGCTCGCCGAGCGCGTGGACTTCCACCGCTGGCTGCAGTGGCAGTGCGACGAGCAGCTGCGCACCGCGCAGGACCTGGCCACCGCCGCCGGCACCGGGCCGGGCATCGTCCACGACCTGGCCGTCGGCGTGCACCCCGACGGCGCCGACGTGTGGTCCCTGGGCGACGCCCTGGCGCACGGCGTCACCGTCGGCGCCCCGCCGGACGCCTTCAACCAGCAGGGGCAGGACTGGAGCCAGCCCCCGTGGCGGCCGGACCGCCTGGCCGAGGAGGCGTACGCGCCGTTCCGCGACATGGTCCGCACGATCCTGCGCCACGCCGGCGGCCTGCGCGTGGACCACGTGCTGGGCCTGTTCCGGCTGTGGTGGATCCCGCAGGGCGCCCCGGCCTCCGAGGGCACCTACGTGCGCCTGGACCACGAGGCCCTCATCGGGATCCTCGTGCTGGAGGCCCAGCGCGCCGGCGCCGTCGTCGTCGGCGAGGACCTGGGCACCGTGGAGCCGTGGGTGCGCGACTACCTCGCCGAGCGCGGCGTGCTGGGCAGCGCCGTGCTGTGGTTCGAGTACGACGGGGCCAGCCCGCGCCGGCCGGAGGACTACCGCGAGCTGGCCATGGCCACCGTCACCGTGCACGACCTGCCGCCCACGGCCGGCTACCTGGCGCAGGAGCACGTCGCCCTGCGCGACCGGCTGGGGCTGCTGACGCGCCCCGCGGCCGAGGAGCGCGAGCGCGACCGCGCCGAGCAGGACCGCGTCCTGGGCCTGGTGCGCGAGCGCGGCCTGCTGCGCGGGGGCGCGGGGGAGCAGGCGACCGTCGAGGCGCTGCACCGCTACCTGGCGCTGGCGCCGTCGCTGATGATCGGCGTCTCCCTCGTCGACGCCGTGGGCGACCGCCGCACGCAGAACCAGCCGGGCACCTCGCTGGAGTACCCGAACTGGAAGATGCCGCTGACCGGTCCGGACGGGCGGGTGGTGCTGCTGGACGACCTGCCCGGCGACGAGCGGGCCTCCTCGCTGGCGCGGGTCGTCGACGAGGCCGTGCGCGCCCAGCACGCCGCTCCCGCCGAGCACGCCGAGCACGCCGAGCACGAGGGGGCGCGCGGGGGCCGGGCCGCCCACCGCTGAGCGCGGGCGCTTCACGCGGAGCGGGCCCGCGGGGGGCGGTGCGCCGCCTAAGCTCTCGCCCGTGACGACGGCGCTCGCGGTGCGCGTGCTCGGGCCGGTGGAGGTGGGCACCGCGGCCGGGCCGGTGCCGCTGGGGGCCTCCTTGCGCACCCTGCTCGCCGCCCTGGCGGTCGACGCGGGTCGGGTCGTGGCCGCCGACACCCTCGCCGACCGCCTCTGGGACGACGGCGGCCTGGACGCCGGGTCCTCCACCGTGCACAGCTACGTCTCCCGGCTGCGCCGCCGCCTGGAGCCGCCCCCGGGCGCGCAGGGCTGGCGGGTGCTGCGCACGCGCGCGCCCGGCTACCTGCTGGAGCTGGAGCCCGGCGCCCTGGACGCCGCGGAGTTCCGCCGCCTGCTCGCCGCCGCCCGCGCCGGCGCCGGCGCGGACCCCGCGACGGCCCGCGAGCGGGTCGCGCGGGCCCTGGCGCTGTGGCGCGGCCCCGCGTACGCCGACGTCGGCGCCGGCTTCGCGCGCGAGGAGGCGGCGCGGCTGCGCGAGCAGCAGCTGGAGGCCGAGGAGCTGGCGGCCGAGCTGGACCTGGCCCTGGGCCGGCACCGCACCCTCGCCGAGCGGCTGCCCGCCCTGGTGGCCGCCGAGCCGTTCCGGGAGGGGCTGCGCGCCTCCCTGGTGCTGGCGCTGTACCGCAGCGCCCGGCAGGCCGACGCGCTGCGCGCCTACGAGGAGGGCCGCGCGCTGCTCGCCGACGCCCTCGGCGTGGACCCCGGACCGCACCTGCGGCGCCTGCACGAGCTGGTCCTGCGCCAGGACCCCGCGCTGGACGCGCCGGTCGCCGTCCCGGCGGCCCCGGTGGTCCCGGCC
>NZ_JAAALM010000487.1 GCF_009906395.1 Kineococcus indalonis | reverse complement strand
GGGCTGGTGGAGGCCGCCCACGTCGCGGAGGTGGCCGCCCGCCTGCCGCACCGGCGCGCCGGCGCGGTGCACCGCACCGCCGACCTGGGCGCGCGCGGGCTGCTGTGGTGGCTGCGCGAGGACCCGCGGCTGCACTCGTGGGTGGAGGCGCAGCTGGCGCCGCTGCTGGGCGGGCCGGACGGGGAGCGCCAGCTGGAGCTGCTGCGCGGGCACCTGGAGTCGGGCGGGTCCATGACGCGGCTGGCGTCGCGGCTGCGGCTGAGCCGGCCGGCGGCGTACGGGCGGGTGGAGCGGCTGCGCGAGCGCCTGGGCCGGGACCTGGAGGACCCCGAGGAGCGGCTGGCCCTGCACCTGGCGCTGCTGGCGCACGAGCTGGGCGGCGCGGAGGGCGCCCCCGGCCCGGCGCGGGGCGGCGCGCAGCGGCCGTGACGGCCGGTCCACCGGCCGTTCACGGTCGGTGCCCGCGCGCAGTGCTTGACGCTCCCTGTGCGGCTGCCTAGAGTCCCGTGCACCGATACCGGAACTCTTCCGGAACCTGGCGATGAAGCCGAGGAGACACGCATGCGTCGTGCACGCAGCCCCCGCACCACCTTCCGCGCCGCGCGGGTCGCCACCGCCCTCGCGGCCGTCCCGCTGAGCCTGGCCGCGGTGGTCGCCCCCGCCGCCGCCGCGCCGACCGCCGAGCGCGCCGGCACGGACCGCGCCGCCACCGAGCGCGCCCGCCACGACCGCGGCGACCGCGACACCCTGCGCGCAGCGGCGCCGAAGGGCTTCCGCATCGGCACCGCCGTCGCCGGCGGCGGCCACCACGAGGAGCAGGACTACGCGGACCCGTTCGCGTACGACGTGGAGTACCGCGAGGTCATGGCCCGCGAGTTCAGCTCGCTGTCGGCCGAGAACCAGATGAAGTGGGAGTACATCCACCCCAGCCGGGACTTCTACAACTTCTACCCGGCCGACGCGATCGTCCGCTACGCCAAGCAGAACGGCCAGGTCGTGCGCGGGCACACCCTGCTGTGGCACAGCCAGAACCCGCAGTGGCTCATCGACGCCGAGCCCACCCTGAGCGACGCGGAGCTGGAGGGCATCCTCAAGGAGCACATCCAGAAGGTCGTCGGCCGCTACGCGGGCCAGATCCAGCAGTGGGACGTCGCCAACGAGATCTTCCTCGAGGACGGCACCCTGCGCACCGAGGAGAACCTCTGGATCCGCCGCCTGGGCGAGGGGATCATCGCCAAGGCGTTCCGCTGGGCGCACGAGGCCGACCCCGAGGCGAAGCTGTTCTTCAACGACTACGGCGTGGAGAGCATCAACCCCAAGAGCAACGCCTACTACGAGCTCATCCAGGACCTCAAGGCCCAGGGCGTGCCGGTCGACGGCTTCGCCCCGCAGAGCCACCTGAGCACGGACTACGGCTTCCCGGGCGACCTGCAGGCGAACCTGCAGCGCTTCGCGGACCTCGGCCTGGAGACCGCCATCACCGAGCTGGACGTCCGCATCACGCTGGAGGAGGGCGAGACCGAGCCCACCGCCGCCCAGCAGGCGCAGCAGGCCGACTACTACCAGCGGGCCCTGGAGGCCTGCCTGGGCGTGAGGACCTGCAACTCGTTCACCATCTGGGGCTTCACCGACAAGTACTCCTGGGTGCCGGTGTTCTTCGAGGGCCAGGGCTCGGCCACCGTCATGACGGAGGACTACGAGCGCAAGCCCGCCTACCACGCCCTGCAGGACACGCTGCGCGCCGCCCGCGGCGGCCGCGGCCGGCACTGAGGCGCGCCGTGGTCCGGGCGGGCGCGGGCGCGACTACCGTTCGCACCGTGCCCGCCCCCCACAGCCGTCAGGTGACGATCACCGAGATCGCCCGCGAGGCGGGCGTCTCGGTGCCCACCGTCTCCCGCGTCGTCAACGGCCGCGACGACGTGTCCGCGGCGACGCGGGAGAAGGTGGAGGCGCTGCTGCGCCACCACGGCTACCGGGTGCAGCGGGCGCCGCGGCGCTCGCGCGCCTTCCTGCTCGACCTCGTCTTCGACGACCTGGACTCCCCGTGGGCCGTGGAGATCATCCGCGGGGTCGAGGAGGTCGCCCACGCCGCCGGCGCCGGCACGGTCGTCTCCGCCGTGCACGGGCGCACCGACTCCGCCGAGGCGTGGCTGCAGAACCTGCACCGGCGCGCCAGCGACGGGGTGCTGCTGGTCACCTCGCAGCTGCAGGAGGACCTCGGCCCGGCGCTGCGGGAGAGCTCGGTGCCGCTGGTCGTGGTGGACCCCGCCGGCCAGCCGCCGCTGGACGCGCCCAGCGTGGGCGCGACGAACTGGGCCGGTGGCGTGGCCGCCGCGCAGCACCTGGTGCAGCTGGGGCACCGGCGGGTCGCGCACGTGGGCGGCCCCTCCCGGCTGCTGTGCAGCCGCGCCCGCCTGGACGGGCACCGGGCCGGGCTGGAGGCCGCCGGGCTGGCGCTGGAGCCGCGCCTGGTGCGCGAGGGCGACTTCCGGCAGGCCTCGGGCCTGCGGGCGGCGCAGGAGCTGCTGGACCTGGACGACCCGCCCACGGCGGTGTTCGCCGCCAGCGACCAGATGGCGCTGGGCGTGTACGAGGCGGTGCGCCGCCGCGGGATGCGCGTGCCCGAGGACCTCAGCGTCGTCGGCTTCGACGACCTGGAGCTGGCCACGTGGGCCTCCCCGCCGCTGACGACGGTGCGCCAGCCGCTGGCCGAGATGGGCGCCACGGCGGCGCGGACCCTGCTGGACCTGGCCGACGGCCGGGAGGTGCCGCACCCGCGCGTGGAGCTGGCGACGACCCTGGTGGTGCGCGACTCCACCGCCCCGCCGAAGCTCGAACACTCTCGGTGACTGCACGTAGGCTCTGAGTGTGGTCGACCGCCGGCGTGAGCACCAGACGCTCCTCGAGGTGACGACGCTCCCCCTGCGCCACGGCTCGGACCTGCGCGCCGTCCTCCACGACACCACCGTCGCCGCCACCGAGGTCACCGGCGCCCAGTTCGGGGCGTTCTTCTACCACGACCGCGACGAGCACGGCGAGCGCCTGGACCTGCTGACCGTCGCCGGCGCCGACCCCGGCGCCTTCCCCACCACCGCCCCGGTGCGC
>NZ_JAAALM010000486.1 GCF_009906395.1 Kineococcus indalonis | reverse complement strand
CCTCACCCCCGGCGGCCCCCGCGCCCTGGAGGTGGACCCCGGCCCGCCGCTGGGCGTGCTGGAGGAGGCGGCCTACCCGGAGGCGCGCGCGCGCCTGCACGGCGCCGCCCGGCTGCTGATGCACACCGACGGGGTCGTCGACTGGCCCCGGCAGCAGACCGAGCGCGGCGCCGCCAGCGTCGAGCGGGTCCTGCGCGAGCACGCCGGCGCCCCCGCCGAGCAGCTGGCCGACCGGCTGCTGGCCCCCGCCGGCGGCGCGCTGACCGACGACGCAGCGCTGCTCGTGCTCGACTACGCCGGCCCCGCCCCCGGCAGCCGCGAGTGGCAGCTGGACCTGCCCGGCGACACCCGCGCCGTGGCCACCGCCCGCGCCCGGCTGCGCGACCTGCTGGGCGCCTGGGGGCTGGTGCGGGTGGCCGACGAGGCCGAGCTCGTCGTCTCCGAGCTCGTCACCAACGCGGTGCTGCACACCGGTTGCGGAACCGCCCTGACGGTCCGCCACGACCCGCTGGCGGCGCGGCTGAGCCTGGGCGTGGACGACACCTCCACCTCGCACCCGCAGCCGCGCGGGGCCGGGGAGGAGTCCCTCAGCGGGCGCGGCATGCACATCGTCGACGTGCTCGCCGAGCGGTGGTGGGTCAGCCCGCGCGGTGACGGCAAGACCGTGTGGGCGGAGCTGCGGGTGGCCTGAGCGCCCGGCCCCCGCCGCGCACCCGCCCGGCCCGCTGCCGCTGGGCGCGGGCCGGGCGGGTGCGCGGCCCGCGTCAGTCGACGATCGCGCCCGGGTTGAGGTTGCGCCCCGGGTCCACGCCGGCGAAGAGGGCCTTGACGACCTCCGCGCCCGCCGGGGACAGGTCGTCGCCGACCCAGCGCTTGTGCTCGCGGCCCACCGCGTGGTGGTGCGAGAGGGTGCCGCCGTTGTCGATGAAGGCCTGCTGGATGGCGCCCTTGACGATGTCGTAGGCCTCCAGCCCGTCGCGGTCCGCCGGCGGCTGGAAGGCGAACGTGAAGTACTGGCACGCCCCGGAGTGGTAGCTGTGCGAGAGGTGGCAGAAGATGAACCCCTTCGTGCCGACCTCCGCGAACGCCTTCTGGGCGGCGGCGACCACGTTGTCGTGCAGCGTCTTCAGCGTGGCCCACGTCGAGGACGTCTCGGACACGTCGCCGTACGCGCCGCGGTCGAGGATGAAGTCGCGGATGTACGGGGTGTCGAACTTCTTCTGGTCGTACAGGGTGCCCGGGCCGGTGCCCACGCCGAACCCCCCGTGCGCCTTGACGATCTCGTCCACCAGGCGCTTGCTGCGCTTGACGTGCAGCGAGGAGCCCTCGAAGCCGATGAACGACAGGCACATGCGCGACAGGTCGAAGCCCTTGCGCTTGGACGCGTACAGCTTGACCCCCTTGGACAGCAGCTGCGAGAGCGCGCTGCCCTTCTTGGAGGTGGCCAGCGTGAACTGCGTCTCCATCTCGTCGGAGACGCGCGTGATGGACGGGGACGCGTCGGAGGCCGCGATGTCGTGCATGGCCCGCAGGCCGCTGCCGTAGTCGGGGAAGAAGTACGCCTGGATCACGCGCTCCTCGGCCACCCGGTGCACCTGCACGGTCGCCTCGGTGATCACGCCCAGGCGGCCCTCGCTGCCCAGCACCATCTCGCGCACGCTGGGACCGGCGGCCTGCACCGGCACCCGGCGGGTGGACACCACGCCCCTGGGGGTGACCACCCGCACGGCGCGCGTGATGTCGGCGATGTCGCCGAAGCGGTCGGACTGCATCCCCGAGGAGCGCGTGGCGATCCAACCGCCCAGGGTGGAGTGCTTGAAGCTGTCGGGGAAGTGCCCCAGCGTCCAGCCGCGGGCGTTCAGCTGGGCCTCCAGGTCCGGGCCCAGGGCACCGGCCTGGATGCGCGCCAGCTGCGAGGTCTCGTCCAGCTCCAGCAGCTCGCGCATGCGGCCCAGGTCCAGGGAGACGACCGGGCGGGTCTCCTCGCGCGGGGCCTCCAGCGAGCCGACGATGTTCGAGCCGCCGCCGAAGGGGATCAGCACGGCGTCGGCGTCCAGCGCCACCCGCAGCGCGGACTCCACCTCCGCCTCGGTGGCCGGGTAGACCACCAGGTCCGGCAGGCGGCCGAAGTCGCCGCGGCGGATGCGCACCAGGTCGCGCATGGACTTGCCGTAGGCGTGCACGACGCGGTCGAGGTCGTCGTCGTGCACGTGCTCGGCGCCCACCGCGGCGGCGAACGCCTCGCGCAGCTGCTCGGGCGCCCGCGGGGCGGGCACGTCCAGCTCGGACAGCTCCGGCACCCGTACGGGCGGGGCGTCGAAGTCGATGCCGGCCATCTTCCGCGCGAACGGCGCCAGGCCCGGCTTGTCCTCGTGGTGGAAGGCCACGCCCTCCTGGCCCCAGCCCCACCACTTCATGTGCTCGACCACTGCGTCTCCCGTGCTCGCTGTCCCGCTGTCCCGCTGCCGCTGTCCTGCTGGTGCTGCCGTGCTGGTCCTGCCGCTGGTCCTGCCGCTGGTGCTGCCGCTGGTGCTGCCGCCCGGCCGGGTCCCGCCGCTGCCGGCGGCCCGCGGGGGACCCCGAGAGACTACGCGCGGCGCGAGGCCAGGAAGCGCACCGCCAGGGCGTACCCCTGCACCCCCAGGCCGGCGATCACGCCGGTGGCCACGGGGCTGACGAAGGAGCGGTGCCGGAAGTCCTCGCGCGCGTGGACGTTCGACAGGTGCACCTCCACCAGGCCGGCGGTCAGCTCCGCGCACGCGTCGCGCAGCGCCACCGAGGTGTGCGTCCAGGCGGCCGGGTTCAGCACCACCGGCCGGCCCTCGTCGGCGGCCCCGTGCACCCAGGCGAGCATCTCGTGCTCGGCGTCGGTCTGGCGCAGCTCCACCTGCACGCCCAGCTCGGCGGCCAGCTCCTGCAGCGAGGCGTCGACGTCGGCCAGGGTGGTGCTGCCGTACACCTCCGGCTGGCGCTTGCCGAGGCGGCCGAGGTTGGGGCCGTTGAGGACCAGGATGCGCAGCACGTCGCGGACGGTACCGGCCCGCCCCGACACGGGCCGGGACCCGTGCCGGGGCGGGACCCGTGCCGGGGCCCGTGTCGGGGCGGGCCGG
>NZ_JAAALM010000485.1 GCF_009906395.1 Kineococcus indalonis | reverse complement strand
GGCGGCGCGGGCCGGGGCGTCGGGGCGGGGTGCTGGCTCACCCGGGTGAGGCTACAAGCCGTCCCCGACACCCTCACCCACCTCGTCCACAGCGGCCGGGGTGTCGGCGGGCAGGCTGCGGACGACGGGCTCCACGAGCACCGAGGCGTCCACGCGCCAGTCCCGCTCGAGCCCCGCGTCGCGGGCCTGCCAGACCGCCTCGGCGGCCGCCCGCAGCAGGTCCAGGCCGTCCGGGCCCGCCGCGGCGGCCACCACCGAGGCACCGCCGGCGCCGATGCGCACCGCCGCGTCGCGGCAGCGCACCACGAGCTCGTCCTCCCCGCGCTCGACGACGGGCCCCGGGTGCGCGTCGCGCAGCGAGCGCAGGTCCCGCCCCACCAGGTGCGGGCGCTCAGCGGGTGCCGCGGCGAGCAGCTCGACCACCCCGGTGACGCCCGTCAGCACCAGCAGACCGGTCAGCCCGGCGGTGCGCGCACCCTGCAGGTCGGTGTCCAGCCGGTCGCCGACGACGAGCGCGCGCCGGGCCCCCAGCCGCGCCACCGCCTCGTCGAACAGGGCGCGCTCGGGCTTGCCGCACACCACGTCCGGGTCGCGGCCCGCGGCCCGGGCCACCAGCTGCACGAGCAGCCCGTTGCCGGGGGCGGGCCCACCGGGCGTGGGCACGGTCGAGTCCAGGTTGGTGGCGACCCACCACAGGCCGGAGCGGACGGCGTGGGTCGCCTCGGCCAGCCGCGCCCAGGAGGTGTCCGGGGAGAAGCCCTGCACGACGGCGACGGGTCCGTCCGCCAGCGAGCCCACCGCGGTGAGCCCGGCCGCCTCCAGCGCCTCGGCCAGCCCCGCCCCGCCGATCAGCAGGACGCGCGAGCCCGCGTCCAGCCGCTGCTGCAGGTGCCGGGCCGCCGCCTGCGCGGACGTGACGACGTCACCGTCCTGCGCCGGCACCCCCAGCTCGCGCAGGTGCGCCGCGACGGTCGACGGGGGCCGCGAGGCGTTGTTGGTGATGAAGGCCAGCCGCGCACCGTCGCCGACGGCGCGGGTGAGCGAGTCCGCGGCGTGCGGCACGGCGTGCGGCCCGACGTAGACGACGCCGTCGAGGTCGAGCAGGACCGCGTCGTGCACCTCCAGCAGCGAGGGACCGCCGGCGCTCAAGGTGGTCGGCGGGGTGTCGGTCGCGGTGCTGCTCCGGCTGGTGCTCACGGACTCCCCGGGCTCTGCCGCGCCGCCAGGGTGGCGCGGACCTGTCGCAGACGGTCGGCGTACTCGGGCCGGTCCGGGCGCATGGCGTGCGCCATGGCCAGGTGCTCGGCCGCCAGGCCGAACCGCCCCAGGCGGCTGAGGCTCAGGCCCAGCCCGAAGTGAGCGTAGTCGTCGGCCGGGCGCGCCTGCGCGAGGTGCCGGAAGGACTCGGCGGCCGCGGCCACGTCACCGGCGTCGTACTGGGCCCGGGCCAGCGCCTCGAGGATGCCGGTGGAGGAGGGCTCCTGGGCGTGCGCACGGGCGAGCAGCGTCGCCGCGGCCGCGGCCTCGCCGCCGGCGAGCAGCGCCAGGCCCCGCTGCAACCACTCGTACGGGCCGCCGCGGGGGCGGCCCGGCTCGTGCTCACCGCCGCCCCGGGCGGCCTCGGGGTCGAGTTCGTCGGGCACGGCGGAACCTCCTCGGACGGGCGCGGGTGGACCGCGGCGCTGCACGGTCCGACCGTAGGATGCGACGGGTGGAGCCGGGACGCACGGGGGGGCGAGCCCCCCGGTCGACCTCCACGGCCCTGGAGGCGCCCGCGCCGGGCACGGCCGCGCTGCTGCGGCCCTTCCTGGGCCTGCGCTACCGCGAAGACGTCGTCGGTCCCCTGGACGCGGTCGTGGCACCGCCGCACACCGAGATCGACAGGGCCGAGCGCGAGCAGGCCCTGGCCGCGTCGCCGTACCTGGTGACGCACCTGGAGCGCCCCGAGTACGCCGGAGCGGACGTGAGCGGCGCTCCGGCCGTCGTGCAGTGGCTGAGACGGGGAGCGCTCGTGCAGGACCCGCCGGCGCTGTACGTCCTGCAGCAGGTGCACGGCGGTCGCACGCACCGCTTCCTGGTCGGCGAGCTCCATGTCGGCACCGGTACCGACGACCGGGTCTTCCCCCACGAGGCCACCATCGAAGACGCCGTGGTGTCGCGGGCAGCACGCCTGGAGGCGGTGGGCGTGGACTCCGAGCCGGTCCTCCTCGTGGACGCCGGAGCAGTGCCCGGCGCGGACCCCCGGCACGTCGGCGACGTCCTCGCCGGAGCGGCCGGCGACCCTGGGCGGCTGGGCGACCACGTCGCGCACGCGGACGGCCCCCGCGGCCCGATCGACGTCTGGAGGCTCGAGGAGCCGGAGGTGGTCGCCATCCTGTGCGCGGCCGTGGGCGCACGGCGGTGGATCATCGGGGACGGTCACCACCGCTGGGTCGCCGTGCGGCGCACCGCCGCCCGCTCTCAGCGCTCCGGTGCAGTGCTCGCGGCTCTCCACCTCCCGGGACCCGCACCGCTGGACGTCCTGGCCCTGCACCGACTGGCTCCGCGGTGGGCCGTGCTCCAGCTGCTCACGGCTCCCGGCACGGTGCGGTCTCCAGCCCGACCTGTCGAGCAGGTGGACGAGCTGCTCGCATCGCTGCACGAGCCGGACGCCCTCGTCCTCGACGGTGCGACCGTGGTCGTCCTCAGGACACCCGGCGCCGTGGCGAACGCCGTCGGCACCGCGGCGTGGGTGGATGAGGTACTGGCCCGGGCAGGAGTCCCCGAGCCGGAAGTGCGCTACGAGTCCGACACGCTGCGCGCTGTGGCAGCGGCCACGCAGGGGATGGCAGCGGTCCTGCTGCCGGGTCCCCGGTGGCAGGACATCACAGCGATCATCACCAGCGGTCGCCTCATGGGTCGCAAGGCCACGTCCTACCGCCCCAAGCCGATCGCAGGAGCAGTGCTGCGACTCCGTTGACGACTGACGCTCGGACATCGGGTGCTCTGCAGGACAACACCCCCCGGATACGTGGAAAGGGCCCGCACCCCCCACCAGGGGGCACGGGCCCTGACACCACTCACCCAACAAAAGAGGAGTGGCCGGCGGTGTCCTACTCTCCCACCCAGTCTC
>NZ_JAAALM010000484.1 GCF_009906395.1 Kineococcus indalonis | reverse complement strand
GGGGCCTGCGCGCGCTGACGTGGGCGGGCTCGGCCGCCGCGACGGCCCTGACCGCGCACTCCCTGCTGAACGCGCGGGCGCTGCGCACGCCCTCGCTGGAGCCGCCGCCGGTGGCCGGGCGGGTCAGCGTGCTGCTGCCGGCGCGCGACGAGGAGGAGCGGGTGGGCCCCTGCCTGGTGGCGCTGCTGGACCAGGTGGGGGTGCCCGAGCTGGAGGTGCTGGTGCTGGACGACGCCTCCGGCGACCGCACCGCGCAGGTGGTGGGGACCGTCGCGGCGGGCGACGCGCGGGTGCGGCTGCTGCGCGGGCAGGGCCCGCCGCCGGGCTGGCTGGGCAAGCCGCACGCGTGCGCGCAGCTGGCGGCCGCGGCCACCGGCGAGGTGCTGGTGTTCGTCGACGCCGACGTCGTGCTGGCCCCGCACGCGCTGGCGGCCGGGGTGGAGCTGCTGCGCGGCGCCGACCTGGACCTGGTGTGCCCCTACCCGCGGCAGCTGGCGCACACGTGGAGCGAGCGGCTGGTGCAGCCGCTGCTGCAGTGGTCGTGGCTGACGACGCTGCCGCTGCGCGCCGCGGAGGTCTCCGCGCGCCCGTCGCTGTCGGCGGCCAACGGGCAGTTCCTGCTGGTGGACGCGGGCGCGTACCGGCGCGCCGGCGGGCACGGCGCGGTGCGCGGGGAGGTGCTCGACGACATCGCGCTGCTGCGGGCGGTGAAGGCGGCCGGGGGGCGCGGCGGCGTCGCGGACGGCACCGAGCTGGCCACCTGCCGGATGTACGAGGGCTGGCCGGCGCTGCGCGAGGGGTACGCGAAGTCGCTGTGGTCGGCGTTCGGCCCCGCCCCGGCGGCGGCCGCGGTGGCCGCCGGGCTGGCGGTGGCGTACGTGCTGCCGCCGCTGGCGGCGCTGGGCGGCTCGCGCGCGGGCGCGGTCGGCTACGTGGCGGCGGTGGTGGGCCGCTACGCGGCGGCCGAGCGCACCGGCGGGCGCTCGCTGCCGGACGCCCTGGGGCACCCGGCGTCGGTGGCGCTGCTGCTGGGCCTGCTGGCGGACTCCTGGGCGCGGCACCGCCGCGGCGGGCTGGCGTGGAAGGGGCGGGCGCTGCCGTGAGCCGCGCGGTGGTGGTCGGCGCGGGGCTGGGCGGGCTGTCGGCGGCGGCGCGGCTGGCGGCGCTGGGGCACGAGGTCGTGCTGTGCGAGCAGGCGGACGAGGTCGGCGGGAAGCTCGGCTGGTACAGCCGCGACGGCTTCTCCTTCGACACCGGCCCCTCGCTGCTGACGCTGCCGGCGGTGCAGCGCGACCTGTTCCTGAAGACGGGCGCGCCGATCGAGTCGGTGCTGGACGTGGTGCCGCTGGACCCGGTGGCGCACTACCGCTTCGCCGACGGCACGGAGGTGGACCTGCCCGGCGGCGGGCTGCCGCGGGTGGCGGCGGCGCTGGACGAGGCGCTGGGCGCGGGCACCGGCGAGCAGTGGACGCGCTTCCTGCGCCGGGCCGCGGCGGTGTGGGACGTGGCGCGCGAGCCGTTCCTGGAGTCGCCGCTGGAGGGGCCGCGCACGCTGCTGCGGCTGGCGCGCAGCGGCGCGGACGTGCGCGCGGTGGCGCCGTGGTCCTCGCTGCGCTCGCTGGGCCGGCAGTACCTGCGCGACCCGCGCCTGCGGGTGCTGCTGGACCGCTACGCCACCTACTCCGGCTCGCACCCGGCGAAGGCGCCGGCGGCGCTGGCGACGGTGCCGTTCGTGGAGCAGTCCTTCGGCGCCTGGTACGTGCGCGGCGGGCTGCGGCGGCTGGCGGGGGCCGTGGAGGAGCGCGCCCGCGAGCGCGGGGTGCGGGTGCGCACGGGCGCGGCGGTGGAGCGGGTGCTGCTCTCCGGCGGGCGCGCGGCGGGCGTGCGCCTGGCGGACGGGGAGGAGCTGCCCGCCGACGTCGTGGTCTCCGCCGTGGACGCCGCGCACCTGTACCGCGACCTGCTGCCGCGACCGCGGCTGCGGCCCTCCCCGCGGCGGCGCTCCTCCTCGGGGTTCGTGCTGCTGCTGGCGCTGGAGGGGCGCACCCCGGGCCTGCGCCACCACACGGTGCTGTTCCCCGACGACTACGACGCGGAGTTCGCGGACCTGGCCGCGGGCCGGCCGGTGGCCGACCCGACGGTGTACGTCAGCGCCCCCGACGACCCGGCGCTGCGGCCCTCGGACGGCACCGAGGCGTGGTTCGTGCTCGTCAACGCGCCCGTGCACGACCCCGGCGGGCGGGCGCCGGGCGGCACGGACTGGACGGACGCGCACCTGGTGGAGGGGTACGCCCGGGCGGTGCTGGCGACGATGGCCCGGCGCGGGCTGGACGTGCGCGACCGGCTGCGCTGGAGCGTGGTGCGCACCCCGGCGGACCTGGAGCGCGAGACCCGCAGCGACGGCGGGGCGATCTACGGCACCTCCAGCGACGGGGTGCGCTCGGCGTTCCTGCGGCCGGCGAACCGCTCCCCGGTGCCGGGGCTGTTCCTCGTGGGCGGCAGCGCCCACCCCGGTGGGGGGCTGCCGCTGGTGGGGCTGTCGGCGCGCATCGTCGCCGACCTCGTCGGCCCCGCCTGAGGCGCGGGGCGCGGCGGCCGGGGCCTACAGGCGGCGGCCGAGGGCGGTGGCCACCTGCACCAGGCCCACGCCGCCGAGCCCGGCCCACGCCGCGGCACCCAGCAGCGCCCACGGCGCCTGCCCGGGCGCGATCGCGGTGGCCGCCGCGCACGTCGCGGCCACCGCGATGCGCACGGGCCGCTCGGCGACGCTGACGACGCCGACGTCGCTGACGCCGAGGCCCTGGGCGCGCGCGCGCAGGTACTCCTGCAGCTGCGCCAGGCCGCCGGCGGTCGCGGCGAGCCAGGCGGGCGCGCCGCAGCCGAGCAGCACCAGCGCGCAGGCGGCGTCGCCGACGCGGTCGCAGCAGGCGTCCAGCAGCGCGCCGCGGTCGCTGGTGCGCCCGCGCAGCACGGCGACCGCGCCGTCGAGGTTGTCGAGCACGCCGCCGGCGGCGACGAGGAGGGCGGCGGCGACGGCGGGAGCGCCGCCGGGCCCGGCGGCCAGGGCCACCCAGGCGGCCGCGGCCGCCAGCGCCGTGCCGGCGAGGGTGACCG
>NZ_JAAALM010000483.1 GCF_009906395.1 Kineococcus indalonis | reverse complement strand
GCTACCCACCGCCCGGCGACCCCGCCGGCGACCCGCACCGCCGCTGCTGCGGCCCGACCCACTACTGGCAGGTGGTGACATGGCGCTGACCCCCACGGCTTTCGAGTGGGTCTGCACGCTCGTCCGCAAGGAGAGCGCGATCGTCCTGGAGAAGGGCAAGGAGTACCTCGTCGAGTCCCGCCTCGTGCCGCTGGCGCGCGCCGCGGGCGCGCCCGACGTCAACGCGTACGTCGACGGCGTGCGGCTGCGCCCGGACCGCCGGGTGCAGATGGCCATCGTCGAGGCGCTGACGACGAACGAGACGTCGTGGTTCCGCGACGGCGCCCCGTTCCAGGCCTTCTCCACCACGGTCGTCCCGGCCCTGAAGCAGTCCCGCGCCACGACCCGTTCGCTGCGCATCTGGTCCGCGGCCAGCTCCACCGGCCAGGAGGCCTACAGCCTGGCGATCACCCTGCAGGACTCGATCGTCGCCGAGGGCTGGCGCGCGGAGATCGTCGGCACCGACATCTCCACCGAGGTCCTGGAGAAGGCGAAGGCGGGGACGTACTCCCAGCTGGAGGTCAACCGCGGCCTTCCGGCGCCCCTGCTGGTCCGCCACTTCACGCGGGCCGGCATGAACTGGCAGGTCAACCAGAACCTCCGCCAGATGGTGCGGTTCCAGCACCTGAACCTCACCAGCAGCTACGCCGCACTGGGCCAGTTCGACGTGGTCTTCCTGCGGAACGTGCTCATCTACTTCGACCTCGCCACGAAGCGGGACATCCTCAGCCGGGTGCGCAGGGCGCTGCGTCCGGACGGGTACCTCTTCCTCGGCGGGGCCGAGACGACGCTCGGCGTCGACGACAACTGGGAACGGCAACTCATCGGGCGGGTCTCCGTCCACCGGCCGAAGAACTGAGAGGAAAGATCGACATGAGGGCACTGGTCGTCGACGACTCCCGCGCCATGCGGAAGATCATCGCGGGGGCGCTGCGCAAGCTGGGTTACGAGGTCGTGGAGGCCGCCGACGGCGCCGAGGCGCTGAAGGTGCTGGGCGAGGGCCCCCTGCCCGAGCTGGCCACCGTCGACTGGAACATGCCGGTGATGGACGGCCTGACGTTCGTCACCCAGGTCCGCGCCATCCGCGAGTACCGCTCGCTGAGCATCATGATGGTGACCACCGAGGCCGAGCACGGGCAGATCGTCCGCGCCCTCGCCGCCGGTGCGCACGAGTACCTGATCAAGCCCTTCACCGTGGACGCGCTGGAGGAGAAGCTCGCCCTGCTGGGCCTGCTGCCGGAGGTGACCGCATGACGCAGGACACGGGTCTGGACGCGCAGGAGGTCGTCGACTACGTCGAGGACGAGGCGCTCGCGCAGATCGTCGACCAGATGTGGCAGTCGTACTTCGGCCACGTCGAGCCGCTGCTGCCGGCGTTCGAGCCGCAGGAGGTGCCCGCCCCGCTGCTGTGCGCGAGCGTGGGCATCTCCGGCGCCCGCCCCGGCCTGGTGACGGTCCTGGTGCAGGAGTCCGCCGCCAAGCCGCTGGCCGCGGCCCTCCTGCAGGAGGACGGCGAGCTGACCGACGACGACGTGTACGACGCGCTCGGCGAGGTCGCCAACATCATCGGCGGCAACATCAAGGCCCTGGTGCCCGACGCCGGCGCCCTCGGCCTGCCCGCCATCGCCGAGGCCCCGCCGCTGCCGCGCTCCAACAGCCGCTGCGCGGCGCGCCTGGACGCGAACTGGCAGGGCCACTGGATGACGTTCATCGTGTGGCTGTCCGGATCGGGGGCCTGACGTGAAGGCCCTCGTGGTGGACGACAGCCGCGTCATGCGGCAGATCGTCATCCGCACCCTGCGCCAGGCGGGCTTCGACTGGGTCGAGGTCGTGCAGGCCGAGAACGGCCGGGAGGGTTTCGAGGCGGTCCGCGCCGAGAACCCCGACATCGTCCTCTCGGACTGGAACATGCCCGAGGCGACCGGCATCGAGATGCTGCAGAACCTGCGCGGTTCCGGCCTCGACGTGCCGTTCGGGTTCGTCACCTCCGAGGGCTCGGAGGAGATGCGCCAGAAGGCCGCCGCCGCCGGTGCGCTCTTCCTCATCGCCAAGCCGTTCACGCCCGAGGCGTTCGCCGAGGTCCTGGCCCCGGTCCTGAAGGCCGACGGCACGGTCGCCGCCGCGGCGCCGGCTCCGGCCGCTGCCGCCGCGGAGCGTCCCGCGGTGACGATGGACAGCAGCCCGCTGCCCTCGAACCTGGCGATCCGCAACCTGCTGGAGGACCTGCTCGGCCGCGAGGTCGAGGTCTCCCCGGGCACCCCGTGCTCGGTGGGCGGCAAGCCCGGCTCCGCAGTCGGCCTGTACGTCGACGACCGGCTGCGCTCCGCGGCCGTCGCGGTGTTCGACTTCGCGCTGGCCGCCCACGCCGGCGCGGCGATCGGCCTGCTGCCCCCCGGGGCCAGCGAGGCCGCCGTCGAGGACGGCGAGCTGTCCGAGGCGCTGCGCGTCAACGCCAACGAGGTGCTCAACATCATGGCGTCGCTGTTCAACGTGGAGGGTGCCCCGCACCTGAAGCTGCACGCGGCGTACGCCCCGGGCGAGGTCCTGCGCCCGGACGTGACCCAGTGGGCCACGAGCACCGGCAGCCGCCTCGACCTGGACGTCAAGGTCGCCCGCTACGGCAAGGGCAAGCTCAGCATCGTCACGCTCTGAGCCGCCCGGGCAGCACCGCCCGGGCAGCACCGCCCGGGCAGCACCCCACGGCCCCCGTCGCACCCGCGGCGGGGGCCGCGGGCGTTCCGCCCGGTGTCCGCGCGGAAGCTCGCGCGCCGGCGCGGTGTTGCCCCCGGCGTGGTCGTCGAACTGTTCACCTCGGCGTTCTGCGGGCCCTGCCGCAGCGCCCGCGCCGTGCTGGCCGAAGCGGTCCGCCTCGTCCCGCGGGCCCGCCTCACCGAGGTGGACGTCGCCGCTGACCCGGCGCGCGCCGAGGCGGCCGGGGTGAGCAGCACGCCCACGGTCCTGGTGCGCACCGACGAGGGGGCCGAGGTGTTCCGCGCCGCGGGGGCGCCCTCGCTGGCGCAGGCGCTGGCGGCGCTGGCGCGCGCCGCCTGAACCACCCGGGTCAGCGCCCGCGCC
>NZ_JAAALM010000482.1 GCF_009906395.1 Kineococcus indalonis | reverse complement strand
CACCGGCACCGCCCGCCACCACGAGGGCGATGCCCAGCGCGCCGGGGAGCCCCAGCCGCTGGTGCAGCACGATCGCTCCGACCGCCGCCGCGAGGGCGGGTTCCAGGGCGGTGAGGGTCGCGAACGTCGCCGCCGGCAGCCGCCGCAGGGCGATCAGCTCCAGCACCGAGGGCAGCACGGGCATGAGCACCGCCAGCCCCAGCGCCCGGCAGGCCGTCGCGGCGTCCAGGTGGGCCACGGCCGTGGCGGCTCCCCGGGGCGTCAGGCACGCGGCGGTGACCGGCAGGGCCAGCGCGACGCCGTGCAGCCCCTGGACGCACCGGCCGACCCGGGCGGTGAGCACGATGCAGGCCGCCCACGCCAGCGCTCCCGCGGCCGCGAGCGCCAGGCCGGCGGGGTCGGCGTCCCCGCGCCACGGCCGGGTCAGGGCCAGCACCCCGGCCAGGGCCATCGCGGGCCACAGCAGGCGTCCCCGCCCGCGCGTGCGCACGGCCAGCGCCAGGGGCCCCAGGAACTCCACGGCCACGACCGTGCCCAGCGGCAGGCGCTCCAGCGCCGCGAGGAAGCAGGCGCTGAGCACCGCGCCGGCGAGGCCGAGGGGCACGACCGCCCGCCACTGCTGGGCCGTCAGGCGGCGCACCCGCGGGCGCACGAGCGCCAGCAGGACCAGGGCGCCGGAGGTGGCGCGCAGCCACGCCGTCCCGGCGGCTCCCGCGGTGCCGAGCAGCGGGACCGACCAGGCGTCGCTGAGCTGCACGCAGGTGAGGGAGGTGACGGTCAGCGCGGCGGCGCCGCGGGCCCCGCCACCGGTCGCGACGGGCATCGGCACGGCTGCTCCCCGGACGGTTCCCCGGCGGGCCGCCGGACCGCGTCACGGTGCTCCCGGGTCCTTGCAGGATCCTTGACGCCGGCGCCCTCACCGCGGACGCTGCTGCCCGCCGGGGCGAGCCAGCGCCCGCTGGACGGTGTGCTCCAGCGGTGCCCGCCGGCCGGCCGCGCGCGCGTCGGCCGAGCGCTCGTCGCCCAGCGCCGCCAGCAGCGCCGCCGTGAGCGCGGCGAGGTCGTGGCGCTCCACCCCCGGCACGGGGACGGCCAGGCGCGAGCGCAACCCCTGCGCCGCGCCGAGCAGGTGGCCCGCCCACGGCGCCCGTCCCGCGCGCAGCTCGGCGGCGGCCAGGGCGTCCAGCACGCTGGCCGAGCGCCAGCGGTCCCCCAGCTGCCAGTGGGTGCGCAGGCTCTCGGCCAGCAGGTCCCGCGCGCTCGCCGCGTCGTCCTCGCGCAGCGCCACCACGCCCAGCAGGTTCAGCGACCACGCCACGCCCTCGCGGTAACCGGTGGAACCGGAGTGCTGCAGGCTCTCGCCCAGCAGCGCGTGCGCGGCGGGCAGCTGCCCGCGCGAGGCGGCGACGGCGCCCTGCACGAGCAGCGACCACGCCCGGCCCTCCCCGTCGGCGGCCGAGGAGAAGAACTCCAGCGCGCCGGCGCACTCCTGCAGCGCCTCCTCCCACGAGCAGTCCAGCCAGGCGACGAAACCCAGGTAGTTGCAGGAGCGGGCCACCTCCTCCGGGCGGCCCGCGGCCCGCCACCGCTCCCGGCTGTCGCGGTGCAGCGCGCGGCTGCGCGCGTAGTCGCCGCGCTCGCGGGCCACCGAGCCCAGGGACTGCAGCACGTGCGCGGTGCCCGCGGCGTCGCCCAGGGAGCGCTGCAGGTGCAGCGCCTCCTCCAGCCGCTGCTGCGCGAGGGCGTAGTCGCCCTGCAGGTAGGCGAACCTGCCGGCCGCGCCCAGCGCCTCGGCGCGCAGGTCCGGCGGCGCCGACGGCGCGGCGCCCAGGGCGGCGTCCAGCCAGTGCCGCCCCACCGCGTAGTGGCCGCGCAGGTACCAGAACCGCCACAGCGCCGACACCAGCCGCAACCCGTCCTCGGGGGACGCGCCGGCGGCCCCGCCGGTGCCCACGGACCACTGCAGCGCCCCGATGAGGTCGGCCACGTCGCCGTCCAGGAGGTCCAGCCACCGCTGCTGCGTCGGCCCCGTCAGCCGCGCCCGCGCGACGTGCGCGAGCGCCGCGTAGTGGGCCAGGTGCCGCTGCGCGGCGTCGTGCGCCTGCTCGATGGACAGGTGCTCGGCGGCGAACACCCGCACGCTCTCCAGCAGCCGGTACCGGGTGGGCCGGCCGCGGTCGGCGACCGCGAGCAGCGAACGGTCGATCAGCGCGGAGACGAGTTCGAGGGTCGAGCGCCCCGGCGGGTCCGGCGTGCGCACGCCGTCGGCCGCGTCGAGGGTGAAGGCGCCGTGGAAGGTGGCCAGCTCGGCGAGCAGCCGCTGCTCGTCCCGCGGCAGCAGGCGGTAGCTCCACTCCAGGGTGGCGCGCAGCGTGCGGTGGCGGTCGGGCAGGCCGCGGTCGGTGGCGACGAGCACCTCCAGGCGCTGCTCCAGGGCGTCGGCGACCTCCTCCAGGGACAGCACCCGCAGGCGCGCGGCCGCCAGCTCGATCGCCAGCGGCAGGCCGTCGAGGCGGCGGCACAGCCCCGCGACGGTCGCGGCGTTGGCGTCGCCGAGCGCGAAACCGGGCCAGGCGGCCGCCGCCCGCTCGCACCACAGCTGCACGGCCGGAGAGCGCGCCGCCTCCGCCGCCGAGCGGACCGTCCCCGGCGGCAGCGGCAGCGGCGCGACCGGGCAGAGCACCTCCCCGTGCACCGCGAGCGGTTCGCGGGAGGTGGCCAGGACCCGCAGCCCGGGGCAGCCGCTCAGCAGTTCCCGCACCAGGTCCGCGCACGCGGCGGCGAGGTGCTCGCAGCTGTCCAGGACGAGCAGGGCGACGCCGTCGCCCACGTGCTCGACCGCCGCCCGCAGCGGGCCGCCCCCGCCGGGGTCCTGCCCGCCCAGGGCGGAGGCGACGACCCGGGCGAGGGCCGCGGGGTCGTCCAGGGCGGCGACGTCCACCCAGGTCGTCCCCGCCGGGAACCCGTCGCGCGCGGCGGCCAGCACGGCCAGCGCCAAGCGGGTCTTGCCCGCTCCCCCGGTCCCCACCAGCGTCGTCAGCCGGGCCCGGCGCAGGCAGGTGCCCACCTGCGCGAGCTCCTCCGCGCGCCCGACCAGGGCGCTCAGCGGTTCGGG
>NZ_JAAALM010000481.1 GCF_009906395.1 Kineococcus indalonis | reverse complement strand
CCCGGCCCCCGCCGCGCCGGGCCCGGGCGGGGCGGTGGCCGCCGCCGTCGGCAACCCCGGCGACCCGGTGGACCTGACCACCGGCCTGGACGTGCCGTGGGGCATGGCGGTGCTGCCCGACGGCACCGCGCTGATCACCCTGCGCGACGAGGCGCGGGTGGTGCGCACCGGGCCGGGGACGCTGACCCGGGTGGCCGCCACCGGCGAGGGCGGCACCGTCGAGGGCGTGGTGCCCGGCGGGGAGGGCGGCCTGCTCGGCATCGCCGCCTCCCCGACGTTCGCCGAGGACGGGCAGGTGTTCCTGTACTTCACCGCCCGCGACGACAACCGCGTCGTGCGGTACACCTTCGCCGCCGACCGGCTCACCGACCCCCGTCCCGTCCTCACCGGCATCCCCAAGGGCACCACCCACAACGGCGGCCGCCTGGCGTTCGGCCCCGACGGGATGCTGTACGTGGGCACCGGCGACGCGCAGAACAGGCCCGCGGCCCAGGACCCCCGCGCGCTGGGCGGCAAGGTGCTGCGCATCACCGCCGACGGCGCGGTCCCCCCGGACAACCCCTTCGCCGGCTCCCCGACGTGGTCGCTGGGGCACCGCAACCCCCAGGGCCTGGGCTGGGACTCCGCCGGGCGGCTCATCGCCGCCGAGTTCGGGCAGGACCGCTTCGACGAGCTGAACGTGATCCGGCCCGGCGGCAACTACGGCTGGCCGGAGGTCGAGGGCGCCGGCGACGGCGGGGGCCGGTTCGTGGCGCCGGTGCAGACGTGGACGACCGACCAGGCCTCCCCCAGCGGCCTGACCGTGACCCCGGACGCGGTGTACGTGGCGGCGCTGCGCGGCGAGCGGCTGTGGCGGGTGCCGCTGAACCCCGACGGGCCCACCGGCACCCCCGACGAGTACCTCACCGGGGCGCTGGGGCGGCTGCGCACCGTGGAGGTGGGCCCGGACGGCTCGCTGTGGGTGCTGACCTCGAACACCTTCCGCGGGGACCCGCGCCCCGGGGACGACCGCCTGGTGAGCGTGCCGCTGCGCTGAGCGTCCCCGGGTGCCGGTCGGGGTGGGTGCCCGTAGCGTGCGCGGTCCACCCCGACCCGGAGGAACCCCGTGCCCCTGAGCCCCGACCTGCTCGAGCTGCTGCGCGCGCCGAGCACCTGCTACCTGGCCACGACCATGCCCGACGGCTCCCCGCAGCTGACCCAGACCTGGGTGGACACCGACGGCGAGCACGTCGTCGTCAACACCGTGCAGGGCTTCCAGAAGCTGCGCAACGTCGAGCGCGACCCGCGCGTGGCGGTCGCCGTGTCCGACCCGCAGGACCCCTCGCGCTACGTCGAGCTGCGCGGGCAGGTGGTGGCCGCCACCACCGAGGGCGGCGCCGAGCACATCGAGGCGCTGTCGCGCAAGTACACCGGCGCCCCGTACCCCTGGTACGGCGGGCGGGACCAGGTGCGGGTGGTCCTGACGATCGCCGTCGAGCGCACCCGCGCGCAGGGCTAGGCCGCGGCCCGCACCGCCGAGGCGGGCGTCAGCCCGAGCGCGGCCGGCGTGACGAACGGCGCGTCGAAGCAGACCCAGCACCACACGCACTCCGAGCGCCACCAGGGGGGCACCCCCCGGGGCGGCAAGTCCTGACCGCCCGCCCCGGCGCGAGCCGCACGGGGTGCGCGTGGCACGGTGGAGGGGCGGCCGCGGGGCGCCGCGGACGGGAGCGGGCGGTGTTCGAGCAGGTCGACGAGCTGGTGGCGCTCCACGCGGGGGCCTGGTGGGTGCTGCCGGCCCTCACCGCGCTGGCGGCGCTGGACGCGTTCGTGCCGCCGTTGCCCAGCGAGTCGATCGTCATCGCGCTGGCGGCGGTCTCGGCGGACACCGGCTCCCCGCACCCGGTGCTGCTGGCCGCGTGCGCGATGCTCGGCGCGTTCACCGGCGACAACCTCACCTACGCGCTGGGCCGGCACTCCCCGCTGCGCGCCTGGATCGCCCGGCACCCGCGCCTGGAGCGCACCTTCACCCGCGCCGCCCACCAGCTCGAGCGGCGCGGGGCGTTCGCGATCCTCGCCGCGCGCTACGTGCCGGTGGGGCGGGTGGCGGTGAACCTCACCGCGGGGGCCGCGCGGTTCCCGCGGCGGCGCTTCGTGGGGCTGTCCGCGCTGGCGGCGCTGACGTGGGCGACGTACTCCACGCTCATCGGCACCCTGGCCGGGCGGTGGGTGGGGTCCACGCCCCTGGTGGGCGCGGCCGTGGGCATCGTCGTGGCGCTGGCGCTGGGCTTCGCGGTGGACACGGTGCTGCAGCGGGTGCTGGGCACCCGCGCCCCGCGCTGAACGGGGCGCGGGGCGCGCCGGCGGCACCGCTGGAGCCGGTGCGCGCGCCGGGCGGCGCCTGAGCGGCTCACCAGGAGCTCTCCCCCGGCGGCAGCACCGCCAGCTCCGGCACCACGCTGTCGGGCCAGGTGGCGAACACCGTCATCAGGGCCCGCGCCACGGTGGCGGGCTGCTGCAGCTTCGTCAGGTCCGCGTCGGGGAAGCGGTCGGTGACGAACGGGGTGGCCATCCCGCCGGGGATCAGACCGGTGACGCCCACGCCGATGGAGCCGTGGCGCTGCTTGCAGTCGCGCTGGGCCTCCTTGAACAGCGCGGTGGTGTAGGCGCGCAGGCCGTGCTTGCTGGCCGCGTACGCCGACGCCTCGGTCCACACCCGCCGCGCCGCCGTGGACAGGGTGTTCACCACGTAGCCGTGGTTGCGCTCCAGCATCGAGGGGTAGGTGTTCGCCACCAGGTACATCGGGCCGAGCAGGTTGGTGGCCACGACCCGCTGCGCCTGCTCGGGCGTCTGGTGCTCGACGGGGGTGCACACGTCGAAGCCGGCGTTGTTCACCAGCACGTCCACGGGGCCGTCCTGCTCGCGCACCGAGGCCACGGCGGCCTGCACGGCCACCGGGTCGCCCACGTCCAGCGGCAGCGGCGAGGCGCTGCCGCCGTCCTCGGCGATCGCGGCGACGGTGCGCTCGGCCGCCTCGGCCCGCACGTCGCTGACCCACACCCTCGCGCCGGCCGCGGCCAGCTCCCGCGCGATCGCGGCACCGAGCCCGCTGCCCGCACCGGTGACGAGCGCCACCTCACCCTTCAGCTCCATGCCCTCGAACCTAGGGGCGGGCCCGGG
>NZ_JAAALM010000480.1 GCF_009906395.1 Kineococcus indalonis | reverse complement strand
ATCGCGGCGACCGGCTTGTCCAGCGCCGTGCCCGAGCCGTCGCGCCGGCCCGGCACCTCCGGCAGCGCCACGGCCGTGCCGGTGGGCGTGGCGGCCTCCGCGGGCCCGCGCCCGGCCCACGCCAGCAGCAGGACGTCCTCGCCGCGGGCGAAGCGGTGGCAGCGCACCCCGCCGGTGGCGCGGCCCTTGGAGGGGTACTCCGACAGCGGCGTCACCTTCGCCGAGCCGAGCTGCGTGCCCGGCAGCGCCCCGGAGTCGCCGGCCACGGTCACCACCACCGCCTCGGGGTCGTCGACGTCCACGGCGGTCATCGAGAGCACCTGGGCGCCGGGGTTCAGCCGGATGCCGGCCACCCCCGCCGCGCCGCGGCCCTGCGGGCGCACCAGGGAGGCGCTGAAGCGCAGCAGCTGCGCGTCGGAGGTGATGAGCACCAGGTCCTCCTCGCCGGTGCGCAGCTGCACCGCGGCGACGACCTCGTCCTTCCTGCGCGCGGAGAGGTCCTTCAGGGCGATGACCTCGACCTCCTCGCGGTTGCCGAGGGGTTCGAGCACCAGGCGCTTGACGACCCCGGTGGCCGTGGCCAGCGCGAAACCCGGGTCGTCGGGGTCCTCCACCCCGGCCACCGGCAGCGGCACCAGCGCCAGCACCCGCTCGCCCTTGCCGAGGGTGACGAACTCCTTGACGGCCGTGCCGCCCGAGAGCGTCGGGCGCCCGTTGGTCTCGGGCAGCACCGGCAGGTCCAGCACCGGCAGGCGCACCAGCCGCCCGGCGGAGGTGAGCACGCCCACGTGCCCGCGCGCGGTGGCCGGCGCGGCCGAGACCACCAGGTCGTGCCGGGCGCGCCGGCCCTCGGTGCCCAGCGGTTCGGCCGACGCGGTGCGCGCCAGGAGACCCGTGGAGGACATCAGCACCGTGCACGGGTCGTCGGCGACCTCCAGCGGCACCGCCGTGCCGGTGGCCGGGCCGGAGGAGGTCAGCAGCACCGTGCGCCGCGGGCTGCCGTGCTCGGCGGCCACCTGCGCCAGCTCGTCGCCGACGAGCCGGCGCAGCCGGGACTCGTCGGCGAGGATCCCGCGCAGCTCGGCGATCTGCCGGTTCAGCTCGGCCTGCTCGCGCTCCAGCTCGATGCGCGAGAACCTCGTCAGCCGCCGCAGCTGCATGTCGAGGATGTACGACGCCTGGGTCTCGGACAGCTCGAACGCCTGCGTCAGGCGGGTGCGCGCCGCCGCGGCGTCGTCGGAGGAGCGCACGATCGCGATGACCTCGTCGATGTCGAGGATCGCCACGAGCAGGCCGTCGACGAGGTGGAGCCGCTCCTCCTTGCGCCGCAACCGGTACGCGGTGCGCCGTCGCACCACGTCGACGCGGTGCGCGACGAAGACCTCCAGCAGCTCCTTCAGGCCCAGGGTGCGCGGCTGGCCCTCGACGAGGGCGACGTTGTTGATGCCGAAGGACTCCTCCATCGGCGTCAGCCGGTACAGCTGCTCCAGCACCGCCTCGGGCACGAAGCCGTTCTTCACCTCGATGACCAGGTGCAGCCCGCGCGTGCGGTCGGAGAGGTCGACCACGTCGGCCACGCCCTGCAGGCGCTTGGCCTTGACGTTGTCGGCGATCTTCTCCGTCAGCCGTTCCGGGCCCACCCCGTAGGGCAGTTCCGTGACCACCAGGCCCTGGCGCCGGCCGATCTTCTCCACGCGCACGCTGGCGCGGGTGCGGAACGTGCCGCGCCCGGAGGCGTAGGCGTCGCGGATGCCCTCCAGGCCGACGATCCTGCCGCCGGTGGGGAAGTCCGGGCCGGGGACGAACCGCATGAGGGCGGGCAGGTCCGCGTCCGGGTGCTTGATGAGGTGGCGCGCGGCGGCGACCACCTCGCCGAGGTTGTGCGGCGGCATGTTCGTGGCCATGCCGACCGCGATGCCGCTGGCGCCGTTGACGAGCAGGTTCGGGAACGCCGCCGGCAGCACGCCGGGTTCCTTCAGGCGGTCGTCGTAGTTCGGGACGAAGTCGACGACGTCCTCGTCCAGGCCGGTCGTCATCAGCAGCGCCGCCGGGGCGGGGCGGGCCTCGGTGTAGCGCTGCGCGGCCGGGCCGGCGTCCGGGGAGCCGAAGTTGCCGTGCCCGTCGACCAGCGGCACGCGCATCGTGAACGGCTGCGCCTGGCGCACCAGGGCGTCGTAGATGGCGACGTCGCCGTGCGGGTGCAGCTTGCCCATGACCTCGCCGACCACGCGCGCGGACTTCACGTGCGCGCGCTCGGGCGTCAGGCCCATGTCCTGCATCATGTAGAGGATCCGCCGCTGCACCGGCTTGAGGCCGTCGCGCGCGTCCGGCAGGGCCCGGGAGTAGATGACGGAGTACGCGTACTCCAGGAACGCCCCCTGCATCTCCTGCTCGACGTCGATGTCGACGATGCGCTCGGGGGCGTCGGGCGGCGGGGGAGGGGACGTGCGTCGTGCCATGGGCACCATCCTGCCGCCTGGCACCGACAGCTCCGGACCTAGCCGCCCCAGGGCGTCCCGAAGGCGCCGTCGTGGGCGCTGTCGGCCAGGGTGCGCCGGTGCCGGCGCGAGGGCCGGGACGCCTCGCCCGGCGCGGGGTGGCCCAGCGCGACGGCGGCGACGAAGCGGTGCCCGGCGGGCACCCCGAAGCGCTCGCGCAGCGCCGCGCGCGCCGCCGAGGGCACCCCGAACAGGCACGCCCCCAGACCCTCGTCGACGGCCGCCAGCAGCACCAGCAGCGCGCTCATCCCGGTGTCCACGTCCGGCCAGGGCACCTCCCAGCCCGCCGCGTCGCGGTCCGGGCCGGGCTTGTCCGCCAGCGCGTAGCGGCGCTCGTACGCCCCGGGGTCGGCCAGCAGCAGCACCAGCACCGGCGCGGCGCGCATCCCCCGCAGCCACGCGTCCGCCGGGCCCGCGCGCCCGGCGGCGCTCAGCTCCCAGAAGGCCCCGCGCTCGGCGGGGGAGCGCAGCACCAGCAGGTCCCGGCCCTGGCTGTTGCCCGCCGAGGGCGCCCGCAGCGCCGCCGCCAGCACCCGCTCCAGCGCGGCCGGGTCCACCGGGCGGTGCGGGTCGTAGCTGCGCACCATGCGCCGCCGGCGCAGGACCTCCCCGAGCTCCACGGCGCCATCCTGGCCCACCGGCGCCGGCCCGCACCGGGCGGGCG
>NZ_JAAALM010000047.1 GCF_009906395.1 Kineococcus indalonis | reverse complement strand
CCGCTGAACCTGCCGCCCGCACCGCCCGCACCGCCGACCCGCTGAGCGGTGCCGCGGCGGACGCACCGGCGCAGGCGCTGGACGCACCGGCGCAGGCGCTGGCCGCACCGCCGCAGATCGCCGACCGCTACGACGTCGTCGTGGTCGGCTCCGGCGCCGGGGGCGGGATCGCGGCCTGGCAGCTGGCCCGGGCCGGCCGGCGCGTGCTGCTCGTGGAGCGCGGCGGCTGGCCCGCCACCGCCGAGCTGGCGCACGACCACCTGCGCAACCCCCGCTCCGCCAGCGGTCTGGACCCGCTGACGGGCCCGCGCGGCACCACGGACCCGCGCACCCTGCTCACGGGGTCCGGCTCGACCGTGCTGCGCCCCGGCGACAGCGCCTGGAACGCCAACGCGATGCTGCTGGGCGGCGGCACGCGCGTGTACGGCGCCCAGGCCTGGCGCTTCTGCCCCGAGGACTTCCGGATGGCCTCGCGCTACGGCGTGCCCGAGGGCAGCGCGCTGGCCGACTGGCCGATCGACTACCAGGACCTGGAGCCCTACTACGACGAGGTCGAGTGGGCCCTGGGCGTCAGCGCCGAGGCCGGCGGGGACCCGTGGGCCGGTCCGCGCTCGCGCGGCTTCCCGATGCCGGCGCTGGGCGGCGGCGAGCAGGAGCGGCTGCTGGCCGAGGGTGCGCGCCGGCTGGGGCTGGGCACCACCACGGTGCCGCTGCTGGTCAACGCCACCCCCCGCGCCGGGCGCGCGGCGTGCGTGCGCTGCGCGCAGTGCGTGGGTTTCGCCTGCCCCGTGGACGCCAAGAGCGGCACCCACAACACCGCCCTGCCCTGGGCGCTGGCGACCGGCCGCTGCACGGTGCTGCCCGGCACCCGCGTCGAGCGCGTGCTCGCCGCCGGCCGCGAGCGCGTGCAGGGCGTGGCCCTCGTCGGGCGGTGGCGGGGCCGCACGTGGCGGCGCGTGGTGCACGCCGAGGAGGTCGTCCTGGCCGCGGGGGCGGTGGAGACCGCCCGGCTGCTGCTGGCCAGCGCCCACGAGGCCGACCCGGCCGGCATGGGCAACAGCACCGACCAGGTCGGCCGGCACCTGCAGGGCCACGTCTACGGCGGCGCCAGCGCCCTCTTCGCCGAGGACGTCGTGGACCTGCTCGGACCCGGTCCCGCCATCGCCACGTGCGACTTCCGCCACGGCAACCCCGGCGTGGTCGGTGGCGGGATGCTCGCCAACGAGTTCGTGCCCACCCCGGCCACCACCCGCCGCTGGCTCACCGGCGCCGGCTTGATCCCCCGGCACGGGCCGGACGGGCGCGAGGGCCTGCACCGCCTCGCGCGCCGCCTGGTGAGGGTCGTGGGCCCGGCGCAGGAGGTGACGACGGCCGGCTCGCGCGTCCGCCTGGACCCGCGCGTGCGCGACGGCGACGGCAACGCCGTCGCGGCGCTGTCCGGTGGCCTGCACCCCGAGGACCGCCGCACCCAGGCGTTCCTGTCCGAGCGCGCCGCGCAGTGGCTGCACGCCGCCGGCGCCGAGCGCGTCGTCCCGGTGCCCGCTCCGGGACGCGCGGGCGGTCCCAGCGCCGGGCAGCACCAGGCCGGCACCGCGCGCTCGGGCACCGACGCGGCCACCTCGGTGACCGACCCCTTCGGGCGCGTGTGGGGCTACCGCAACCTGCGCGTGGTGGACGCCTCCGTGCACGTGACCAACGGCGGGGTCAACCCGGTGCTCACCGTCATGGCCGGCGCGGCGCGCACCACCGAGCACCTGCTCACCGGACGCACCCGGCGGCAGCGGGCCTGACCGGGTCCCGCAGCCCGCCGCCGCGGGCGGTGGTGCCCGCGCCGGGCCGCGGTCCGGGTGGGGTGTCGGTGCCTGGTGCTGGAGTGAGCAGGGGGTGAGGGAGGCGGTGGACGGTCAGCCGGGCGGCGAGCGGGTCGGTGCCGCGGTGACCGCTGCGCACCTGCGGGAGGCGGCGCTGGCGGCGGTCGCGGACGCCGCGGCCTTCTACGGCCGGCAGTTGCGCGAGCCGCTCACCGGCCGCCCGGCCCGGCAGGTCCTGGCCGCCCGGCGCCTGGAGCTCGGCGGGGCCGGCGCGCCGCCGGAGGAGGTCGGCTACGCCCCCGACTCCTTCGACGCCCTGCACCGGCACCTGCGCGGCCTCGGCCACGACGACGCCACGCTGCTGTCCGCCGGGCTCCTCACCCGCACCCGGCGCGGCGCCCTCGTCGACCTGCTGCGCCACCGCATCACCTTCACCCTCCACGACCTCGCCGGCCGCCCCGTCGCCTTCACCGCGCGCGCCGTCACCGAGGACCCCGCCGGACGCCCCACCGGCCCCCGATCGGCGCGCGGGGCCGCCGGGCGCAGGACGCCGAAGTACCTGAACTCCCCCGACACGCCCCTGTGGCGCAAGAGCGAGGTCCTCTTCGCCCTCGGCGCACCCCGCGTGCGCGCGGCCCTGGCCGCCGGGGCGGTACCGGTCCTGGTCGAGGGCCCCGTCGACGCCCTGGCCGTCACCGCCGCCGGTCGCGGCCACCACGTCGGCCTGGCCACCTGCGGAACCGTGCTGACCGACGCGCACCTGGAGGCGCTGCACCGGGTCCTCGTGCGGGCGGGCGTCCCCGGCGGGCTGGCCGAGCGGGGACTCGTCGTCGCCTTCGACGTCGACCGGGCCGGACGGGCCGGCGCCGCCCGCGCCTGGCGCCTGCTGCGCGAGCGGGGCGTGTGGCCGCACGAGCTGCGCCTGGCGCCGGGCGCGGACCCGGCCGCCGCCTGGGCCGGCGATCCGGACGCCCTGACGCGGGCGCTGGCCGCCTGCGGTCGGCAGCCGTTGCAGGACAGCCTGATCGACGACGCGGTGGCGCCGTTCGCCGCTCGGGTGCACGAGGTGCCCAGTCAGGTCGCCGCCGTGCGCGCCGCCGCGGCGTTCCTGCGCGGCACCCCGGCCGAGCTGATCGGCGACGGCATCCTGCGCGTCGTGCTGGCCACCGGGGTGGACGCGGAGTTCGTCGTCACCCAGGTCCTCGACGCCGCCGGCGGACCGCGGCGCGACGCGGCGCCCACCGCAGCGCCCACCGCAGCGCCCACCACCGGGCCCACCACCGGGCCCACCACCGGGCCCACCACCGGGCCCACCGCAGGCCCCGACCTGGGGTTCCGCCGCGCCGCGCGGCGCCGGGTGCCGGAGCGAGCGCCTGCTGCGACCAGCGCCGTGCCCACCCCCACCGGGGCACCCGCGAGCCTTCGGGTGCCCGACGCGAAGCCCGACGCGAAGCCCGACGCGAAGCCCGTCGCGCAGAGCGCGGACGACCGCCGCGCGGGCAGCAGCGGCAGCGCCTGGAGCCCGGCCGAGGACGAGCAGCTGGTGCGCGAGCTGCTCGACGGGCTGCTCGTGGAGGACATCGCCGCCGCGCACCGGCGCACCACCGGCGCGATCCGCTCGCGCGCCCGGCGCGCCCGGCGCGCCCGGCGCACCGAGCGCAGCAGCGACGACGCCGAGGCGGTGGTCGCGGCGATGGTCGAGGCGGCGCTGACGCCCGTCACGCTGCCTGCCGCACCGACCGTCACACCGGGCGCGCCGGCGCGCCCGGCGGCAGCGTCGCGCACGACCAGCGGCGGAGCCGCACGCCACGGCCAGCGGTGGAACGCCATCGAGGACGCCGCGCTGCTGCACGCCCTGCGGGCCGGTCGCAGCCTGAGCCAGCTGGCCGGCACCCACCAGCGCCGGGCCGGGTCGGTCCTGCTGCGCGCCGAGCGGCTGCTGGGCGTCCCCACCGGCACCACCCAGACCCGCGCCGCCCGCCTGGAGGCGGTCCTGCAGCGACTGCGCGAGGCGCCGCTGCAGCACCCGGCCGACGCCGAGGCGCCGCTGCGCCGTCCCGACGCCGGCGACGCGCAGGACCCGGCCGCGCGCACCGCGGCGGTGCGGTCCCTGCTCATCGCGACGTCCAGCGTCATCCGCCGGCTCGACGAGTTCGAGGCCCCCCGGAGCCGGCCGATCCGGGAGGAGGACGGCGCTGGTCACGGCGCAGCGGCGACCGCACCGTCCGAGGCGACCAGCGGAGCTCGCTGCGCTCGACCCAGCCGTGCTGGAACTCCTCCGGCCGGTCGCTGCGCCCCCGCCGGCGCCGAGCAGCGCGGTGAAGCACCGTGAGCACGGCTCGCACCTGGGTGGACGGCACCAGCACGACCACCGAGCCGTCCGCGGCCGCAGGCCGCCGCCGGCCGCGCTGGACGAGCAGGCGCCGAGCACGTCCCGCTGGTCACGGCGACGGCTCCCTCGTCGTCGTCCCCGCCGGGCCGAGCGGCCCCTGCTGCCGCGCCCTGGCCGACAGCGACGCGCAGGCGGTCCGCGACGACCTCGCACGGGTGATCGCCCTGGCCGGCAGGGTGCACCTGGTGCCCGCCCACGACGCCCTCGCCCGCGCGCGCACCCCCGCCTGAGCCCCGCGACCGGTGCGGGCTCGTGAACGGCCACGGGGGTGCGCGTCCACGGTCCGGCCGGACCACCACTCGACCCCGCACCCAGGTGCAGGGTCGACGCTGCACGCATGACTCCGCCGGACACCGCTGACCCGCTCACGACCGCCACCCGCCGCACGGTGCGCGCCTCCGCCGGCTACGACCTCCTCACCACCGCCGGGTTCGCCCTGCTGCTCGCCAACTTCACGGGCAGCGTCGTGGCCGCGTGGTCGCTGTACCGCCTGCTGCGTCCCTCGCGGGCGGCTGCCGCCGCCGACGTGGCCGCACGGGCCCTGTTCTCCCTGGCCATGATCGCCGCGCTGAGCCGCGGCGCCTCCCCGCTGCTGGCGGTCGTGCTCCTCCTGGAGATCGCCCGGGGCCTCGCGCAGGCCGCCGTCCTGCTCTGCACGCGGCCCCGGGCGAGCAGCGCCGCCCGGCTCCCCGCCCGCGCCTCCTGGGGTCGGCGCGTGCGCACCCCCGAACTCGCCCGGGCGGCCGCGGTGGCCGTGTCCACCGTCAGGTTCTACGAGCGCGAGGGGCTGCTGCCGGCACCGGCCCGCCAGCGCGACGGTTACCGCGCCTACACCGCGGAGGACGTGCGCACCGTCCGGTTCCTGCGCCGGGGCCAGGGCCTGGACCTGGGCTTCACCCTGGCCGAGCTGGCCGCCTTCACCCGGCTCTCGGGTGCAGCGCGCAGCAGCGGCGTCCTCGCCGCCGACGTCGCCGAGCACGCCCACCGCAAGGTGGACGAGATCGCGCAGCTGCTCGCAGCGCAGTGCCTCGACACGAGCGCCCCCTGCCCGGTCGTCGAGGCCCTGGCGGGCTGAGCAGCCGGGCACCGGCACCGGTACCGGCACGGTCGTCGGCTCGGGAGCCCACGGGGTGACACGCCGCGACCGGATCCAGCAGGATGGGACCCCGGACGTCGCTGCGACTCGGAGGACACCCGCATGGAGATCGCCGCCGACACGCTCCAGAAGGCCCTGCGGGTCAACCTCGACCCCCGCTGGTACGGGACCATCGCCGAGATCGGTGCGGGTCAGGAGGTGGCGCGCTGGTTCTTCCGCGCCGGTGGTGCCGCCGGCACCGTGGCGAAGTCGATGTCGGCCTACGACATGGCCGTCAGCGACGCCGTCTACGGCAAGTCCGAGCGGTACGTGTCCCTCGGGCGCCTGCAGGCGATGCTGCAGCACGAGCTGTCCCTCAACGTCGAGCGCCTCAGCGAGGCGCGCGGGGACGACACCTGCTTCTTCGCCTTCGCCGACACCGTCGTGGCCCGCAGCTACCGCGGCGGCAACGAGTGCCACGGGTGGATGGGCGTGCGGTTCCAGGCCCACCCGCACGACGAGCCCAGCCAGATCGTGCTGCACGTGCGGATGCTCGACGACGACGCGGGCATGCAGCAGGAGGCCCTGGGCGTCGTCGGGGTCAACCTGCTGCACGCGGCGTTCTTCGAGCGCCACGAGCCGGACCAGGTCGTGGCCAGCCTGCTGGACCGGCTGTCCACCGGGCGCATCGAGATCGACGTGATCCAGTTCCGCGGGATCGAGTTCCGCCACGTGGACAACCGGGTGATGGCGCTGCAGCTGGTGCAGCTGGGCCTGTCGGGCGTGGCGATGTTCGGCCCCGACGGGGAGGTGCTGCAGCCCTCCGAGGCGCTGCGCAAGCACGCGGTCCTCGTCGAGCGCGGCAGCTTCCGCCCCCCGACGGTCGTCAACATCGACATGCTCACCTGCGCCGAGGAGAAGTTCGCGCAGGAGGACGCCGGGGGCGCCCCGGTCCTGGCCCTGACCGAGCTCACGATGCGGAACCTGCGCGCGGCCGGGGACAAGGTCGACCGGCGCGACTTCCTGGCCCGCGCGGACCTCCTCGGTGCGTGCGGCATGACGACGGTCATCACGGACTACTACGAGTACAACCGCCTGGCCGAGTACCTCCAGCGGCGCACCAAGGAGCGCATCGGCATCGTCATGGGCGTGCCGAGCCTGGTGAACCTCTTCGACGAGGAGAACCACTCGCACATGCAGGGCGGGATCCTGGAGAGCTTCGGCAGGCTGTTCAAGAACGACCTGAAGCTGTTCGTCTACCCCATGCAGGACCAGGGGACCGGCGCCACGGTCACCGTGGAGGACCTGCAGGTCGCGCCCGACCTGCAGCCGCTGTTCGACTTCCTCGCCCGCCGCGGCAGCTTCGTGCACCTGGACAACTACCGGCCCGAGTACCTGCCGATCCTGAGCCGCGACGTGCTGCGCCGCATCGCGGCCGGGGACGACAGCTGGGAGTCCATGGTGCCCGAGGAGGTCGCGTCGACGATCGTCAAGCGGGGCTTCTTCGGGTACAAGCGCCGGGAGGACTGAGCGGGAACGCGGCGCACGGGCCGCACGGGCCCCCTCGCCACCGGCCGGTGCACCCGCGTGCCGCGACGGGTGCACCGGCCGGTGGCGAGGGCGCGGTCGTGCTGATCCCCGGTCGGCTCAGGCCAGGGGCGACCCCCCCGTCACGCCGAGGACCTCGGCGGTGATGTAGCTGGACTCCTGCGAGGCGAAGAAGACGTACGCCGGGGCGAGCTCGGCGGGCTGCCCGGCCCGTCCCAGGGGGACGTCCTCGCCGAAGGTCTCGACCTTGTCCTCCGGCATCGTCGCCGGGATCAGGGGCGTCCAGATGGGGCCGGGGGCCACGGAGTTCACCCGGATGCCCTTCTCCGCCAGCATCTGGCCCAGGCCCTTGGTGAAGTTCACGATGCCGGCCTTGGTGGTGGCGTAGTCCAGCAGCGGCGGGGAGGGCTGGTAGGCCTGGATCGAGGAGGTGTTGATGATGGCGGAACCGGGCCGCATGTGCGGCACGGCCTTCTTGCACAGCCAGAACATGGCGTACAGGTTGGTCTTGAGGACCCGGTCGAACTGCTCGGTGGTGATGTCCTCGATGCCGCCCGGCTGCGCCATCTGGTAGGCGGCGTTGTTCACCAGCACGTCGATGCGCCCGAACTCCGCGACGGCGCGGTCCACGACCTGCTGGCAGGCCTCCTCCTCCCGCAGGTCCACGGGCACGGCCACGCCCTTGCGCCCGGCCTGCTGGACGTGGCGCAGGGTCTCCTGCGCGTCCTGCTCCTCCTGGGGCAGGTGGGCGATGAGGACGTCGGCACCCTCGCGGGCGAACGCGATCGCGACCGCCCGGCCGATGCCGGAGTCACCGCCGGTGATGATCGCCTTCTTGCCCTCGAGGCGCTCGCTGCCCCGGTAGGACTCCTCGCCGTGGTCGGGCTGATCACCCATGTCCTGCGTGCGGCCGGGGTGCGCGAGCTGCTCACCCTCGGCCTCGGGCTGGGCGTACTGCTCCTGCGGGTCCTGGGGGTCGGTCTGGTCCTGGGGCATGGCTACCTCCGTCGACGGGTGCTCCAAGGGTGCTGTACCCCGCGACGGGTGCCCTCACGCCCCGCGAAGCCCACCGGTTGCACGCGGGCTCAGGTGCCGGCGCGCACGGCGTAGTGCAGGTGCACCACCCCGTTGCCGAACCGCCGCTGGTCCAGCAGCTGCAGGCCGACGCGCACGCCCGCGGGCAGCGCCGGCTTGCCGCCACCGACGAGCACGGGGTGCAGCAGCAGCACGCACTCGTCCACCAGGCCGTGCCGGAACGCCTGCGCGCCCAGGTCCGCACCACCGACGCTGAGGTCCGCACCGGAGCCCTCCTTGAGCCGGCGCACCGCCTCGGGCTCGAAGCGCCGCTCGATCCGCGTGCGCGCCGTGGACACCTCCTCCAGCGTGGAGGAGTACACGACCTTGTCCCCGTCGCGCCAGATCCCCGCGTACTCGCGCACGACGGCCGGTTCGCCGGTCAACCAGTCGTCGTCCTCCCACACGCGCATGCTCTCGTACAGGCGCCGGCCGTACAGCGAGGTGCCGATGCCGCGCTCGTGCTCGTTCCAGAACGCGTGCACCTCCTCGTCGGGCACCGACCAGTCGAAGGAGCCGTCCTGGTCCTCCAGGTAGCCGTCGACGGAGGTGTTGGCCGCGTAGATCAGCTTGCCCACGACTGCCTCCAACCGGACGGGGGTCACAGCCTCCACCGCCACGGCGTCCGCGGCAAGGGGCGTCAGGAGGTGACGCAGACCTGACCGCGGTCGCGGCGCTGCGGGCCGTCCCCGCCGGGGCGGATGTCCACGTCGAAGATCTCCGTGGGCAGGAAGAGCGAGCAGCAGGCGTTGGGGATGTCCACGACGCCGCCGATGCGCCCCTCGACGGGTGAGGTGCCCAGGATGAGGTAGGCCTGCTCGCCGGTGTAGCCCCACTTCTGCAGGTACTGGATCGCGTTGAGGCAGGCGTTGCGGTAGGCCAGCGTGGCGTCGAGGTAGTGGTTGGTGTCGTCGCGGTGGTCGACCGAGACGCCGATGAAGGTCAGGAACTCGGAGTAGCGCGGCTCGACCCGACCGGGCATGAAGATGGGGTTGGTCGTGACCCCGTAGGTCTCCATGCCGCCCTTGATGAGGTCGACGTGGAAGTCGATGAAGCCGCCCATCTCGATGGCGCCGCAGAAGTTGATCTCCCCGTCGCCCTGGCTGAAGTGCAGGTCCCCGCCGGACAGCAGGCCGCCGTCGACGTAGACCGGGTAGAACACCCGGCTGCCCCGGGTGAAGTTCTTGATGTCGTGGTTCCCGCCGTTCTCGCGGGCGGGCACGGTCCGCGCCCCGTCGCGCCCGACGGCCTCCAGCAGGTCGCCGGTGGCGGTGCCGGCCAGGACGTTGTCCGGCAGCGGCGGCAGCCCGAGCGCCGGCACGCGGTCGGGGTCGGTCGCGATGAGCGCGCGCTCCCGGGTGTTCCACCGCGCCAGCAGGTCGGGGGAGGGAGCCGTCCCGAAGAGCCCGGGGTGGGTGATCCCGGTGTACTTCACGCCCGGGACGTGCCGGGAGCTGCACTGCTGCCCCTGGAAGTCCCAGATCGCCTTGTAGGCGTCGGGGAAGTAGTCGGTCAGGAACCCACCGCCGTTGACCTTGGCGAAGATGCCCGAGTAGCCCCAGCCCTCCCCGCAGTTCGGGCCCCGGGTCTGCGGCACCGGTCCGAGGTCCAGGATGTCGACCACGAGCAGGTCGCCGGGTTCGGCTCCCTCCACCGCGATCGGGCCCGAGAGCACGTGGGCGTGGGACAGGTCGACGTCACGGACGTCGTTGGCGGAGTCGTTGTTGCCGATCTGGCCGTCGGTCCACTCCCGGCACTCCACCCGGATGTCCTGCCCGGGCCGGACGGTCACCGCCGCGGGGATGTCGGGGTGCCAGCGGTTGTGACCGGGTACGGCCTGCTCGCGCATGGACCTGCTCTGATCGACGGTGAACACGACTTCTGGCACGGCGGCTTCCCCTCATCGAACGCCCGGACCGGTGCCGGGCTGGTGGCGGACACGAGGTGCGGGTGCGGACAACGACCGGCTCAGCGGAGCGCTCGCGGCCAGCAGGAGCGCACCGAGGACGGCGACGACGACGGCGGTGGCCAGCGAGTCCCGCCACCAGCCGGCGACGATCAGGAACCCGGGGACGGCTGCGGTCAGGAGGCCCTCGCCGACGGCGAGCACCCCGATCGCCGGGGCGAGGCGGTCCCGGTGCAGGGCCATCAGCAGGAAGAACGCGGACCACAGGGCCGCCCACAGCAGCCAGATCACGCCGAACGCGGCGTCGTCGACCACCACCCACGAGTGGACGGCGAACCCGACGGCGGCCAGCGCGACGACCAGGGAGAACCAGCCCAGCCCCTCGGCGGGCCAGCCGGAGACCGCGTTGATCCCCACCCACAGGTAGGTGAAGCCGAAGAAGTACAGGCCGGCGGCCAGCGCGATCCGTGCCGTGTCACCACCCGCGGCGATGATCAGGTAGGTGGGCGTGAGGACCTGCAGGGCGCCGACGAACAGGTTCAGCGGCGCCGCGCCGCGCCCGTCCACGTGCCCCAGCAGGACGAGCCCGTTGACGACCAGGACCGCGCCCACGTACAGCAGACCGACGGCGCCCACGAGTCACCACCGCGGCAGGGGCGGGTGGGGTCCGGCCGGCCGGTGGGCCGCGTCGAGCGGCGCGGCGCCGGTCACCGGGTTCCACCGACGGCGGCGCGGTGGCGGTGCGCCGTGCGGGAGGGAGCGGACGACCTGCGGCGCCTCGGCGCTGGCGGCAGCGCGGTCGAGGGCGCGGTGCACCGGGGAGGGTGTGCTCAGCAGGCCCGGGGCGGTGAACACGCGCGCCGCCGGCGCGCCGCAGGTCGGGCAGGTGTGGGTCGGGCGCAGGGCCGACATCGGTTGGACCACTTCGAACACCGAGCAGCCGGGACAGCGGAAGACGTAGGTCGCCATGACTCCTCCATCTCTTCCACATGAAATGTATTCACTTGAAAGTGTTTGTCAAGACCCCCGGACCGCTCCCCCGGCGGGTTCCACGCCGCTGTCCGCGCGCACCCGGCGCCGGCAGCTCACAGACGTGCGAGGACGTCGAAGTCGTAGCCGTCGGCCGCCGCCAGGTGCACCTGCTGCTCGAGGTGGTTGCCCGCGAAGGACACCGGGCCGCGGGGGCCGTCGTAACCGGTCCCGGAGCTGACGGCCTGCATCCGCCCGACCTCCAGCGACCCGGCGCGCCGCGCCAGCGCCGCCAGCGCCATCAGGCCCTCGTAGCACGACTCGGCGGCGTTGTTCAGCGGCGGTGCGTCGGGGCCGTGCTGGTGCACGTACGCGCTGCACAGCTCCACCGCGGACGCCGTCGCCAACGACCGGAAGTACGAGGCGGAGGCGAACAGGTCCCGGGTGGCGTCGGCGCCGCTGGCCAGGAGCATGTTCTCCTCCATCAGGGGGCTGAACCGGACCAGCCGCTCGTGCAGACCCCGCTCGGCGAAGGCGCGGTTGAACTGCACCGCGTCCTGGCCGACCAGGTACAGCAGGACGCCCTGGGCGTCGCTGCCCCCGACGTGCTCGAGCACGGCGGAGAAGTCCCGGGTGCCCAGCGGGACGAACACGGTCCCGCTCACCTCGAGCCCCAGCTGACGGGCGAACAGGTGCGTGACGCGCACCGAGGCGCGCGGCCACACGTAGTCGTCGCCGACGATGAACCACCGGCGGACGCCGCGGCCGTCGCGCAGCCACCGCAGCGCCGGGGCGATCTGGCGGGCGGGCGTCTCACCGGAGCAGAAGACCCCCTGCCGCCCCTCCCCGCCCTCGTAGAGCGAGGTGTAGACGTACGGGACGCGACCGGACGTCACCGGGGCGAGCGCGTTGCGGACGGCGGAGATGTGCCAGCCGGTCACCGCGTCGAGCTCCCCGGCCCGGATCAGCCCGTCGACCTCGGCGGCCACGTCGCGCGGGCGCGCACCCCCGTCGACGACGCGGACCGCCACCTGCCGCCCGAGCACCCCGGTGGCGTTGAGCGCCCGGACGGCCGTGGCGGCCACCGCCTCGCACGAGGGGCCGAAGATGCCGGCCGGTCCTCGCAGGGGGACGACGAGACCGACACGCAGGTGCGATCGTCTCCGGTGCATCGATCCTCCTGGGCGAGCTGCACCACCCCGGGCAGGGGACACTATGCTCACCTTTCCCCGCCCGGGGAAGGCTTCGCCGGGTCGGGAGAGAGCAGCATGCGGAAGGAAACCCGGAGGACCACCGCACCGCGGCAGGTCGCGTCCTACACGGACCTGCTGCGCCGGGTCGCCGACGACCTGACGTCCCTGGCGGAGGAGCCCCTGCGGGACGCCGAGCTGACGCTGGACCAGTGGCGCGTGCTGCAGGCCCTGGCGGACCGCGGCCCGATGTCCATGACCGAGGTCGGCGCCCTCACGCGCATCAGCGGGCCGACGCTGACCCGGGTCGTGGACCGCTTGACCGAGCGGTCGCTGCTCTACCGCAACGTCGACACCGAGGACCGTCGCCGGGTGCTCGTCCACGCCGCCGACCGCGGGCGGCAGCTCCACCGCGCGCTGGCCCCGAAGCTGCTCGAGGCGGAGCGGTCGGGCCTGTCCCGGTTGCCGGACGCGGAGCTGGGCGTGCTCCGCCAGGCGCTGGAACGGCTCGCGGACGACTGACGTGCGAGGTGCGCGGCGGCGCCCGACCGGACCGCCGAGGGGGCTCAGGCCGCCGGGGCGGTGCCGGGCAGGAGGAGCAGTCGGCGGCGCACGGCGGTGGCGGCGGTCTCGCGGGCCGCGGCGTGCTCCGGGGGCCGTACCGGGCCCGCAGGGCCCGCGTGTCGGGCCGGGCGTGGCGCCGGGCGCCGGCGGGGTCGAGGGCCCCGAGGACCAGGCCCTGGACCGCCTGCGCGACTGGCTGCGCACCCCGGAGGGCGACCCGGACGGCTCCAGCCGCCTCGGTCGCCTGCTGGCCAAGGGCACGGCTGGACCGGCCCGGGAGGACGAGGTCGTCGCGGCCCGGCCGCTCGCGGCGTTCGAGGCGTTGTTCGACGGCTGCCGCCGGCCCGGCGGTGCTGGGCGGACTGTCCGCCCAGCACCCACCGCGGGCTCGAGGCCCTCACCGAGGCCGGGGTCGACGGAAGACCCTCGACCGCGTCGCCGGCGCCGCGATCGACGGCATCGCCCTCGATCCAGCGCGCGCGCAGGCAGCCGTCCCGGGGACCGGCGATCAGGCCCCGGCACGGGGGTCGTCCAGCACGTCGCGCCACGAGTGCCGGGGCTCGTAGCCGAGCAGGTCGCGGGCCTTGCCGATGCTGTAGAACGTCTCGTCGCGGCCCATCTCGCGGCGCACCTCGACACCGCCGTAGAAGGTGTCGATGACCTCCCGCGTGGTCGCAGCGACCGACATGTCGGCGTTGGCGACGTTGAAGACCTCGAAGCCCAGCCCGTCGGTCTGCAGAGCGCGCAGGGTCGCCTGGCCCAGGTCGCGGGTGTCGATGTAGGCGAAGAAGTTGCGCCGCCGCAGCGACGGGTCCGCCAGGAAGGCCGGGAACTTCTCGGCGTACTCGTGGGGCTCGACGACGTTGTTGATGCGCAGGCCGTAGACGTCCGCGCCGGTGCGGGCGTGGAAGGAGCGCGCGACCACCTCCCCGGCCACCTTCGAGATGGCGTAGGAGTCCTCCGGCACCACGGGGTGCTCCTCGTCGACGGGCACGTACAGCGGCTTGCGTTCGCCCCGGGCGAAGCAGACGCCGTAGACCGTCTCCGAGGAGGCGAAGACCACCTTGCGGATGCCGAGCCGGGTCGCGGCCTCCAGGACGTTGTAGTGCGCCGAGGTGTTGGCCGCGAACGTGGTGGCGTCCGGGGCGATGAAGGAGCTGGGGATCGCGGCGAAGTGGACGACGGCGTCGTAGGCCGACGCGGTCGACGCGGCGGGGGCCGGGTCGTCGAGGTCGGCCGCCGCGGGTGTGCCCGCCAGCGCGGAGTAGACCTGGCCGGCGTCGGTCAGGTCGACGCGCAGGTCGGCGACGTCGGGGTGGCGCAGCGGGGTGAGGTCGGCGTTGGTGACCCGGTGGCCCTGGGAGGCCAGGTACGGCGCGACGTGGTGACCGGCCTTGCCGCTGCCGCCGGTGAAGAAGATGCGCATGCGCCCAGCCAACCAC
>NZ_JAAALM010000479.1 GCF_009906395.1 Kineococcus indalonis | reverse complement strand
TCTTCCTGGTGCACTTCGCGCTCACCCGGCAGTGGCGCGAGCTGCGCAACGCGGTGCTGGCGGCGGCGGGCGTGACGGTGGCGACGTTCCTGGTGGCGCCGGAGGCGTCCCTGGAGTTCTGGACCTCGGCGCTGCTGGACCCGGACCGGCTGGGGCCGAACGCGGGCTCGTCGAACCAGTCGGTGCGCGGCTTCCTGCTGCGCCTGTACCTGTCGGAGCAGCTGACGTCGCTGGTGTGGCTGGTGGCGGCGGGCGCGGCGGCGGTGGCGGGCTTCGCGGTGGCGCGGCGCATGCACCGGCGCGGCGCGCTGGTGGGCGAGGTCGCCGCGTGCGGCGTGGTGGCGCTGCTGGTCTCGCCGGTCTCGTGGCTGCACCACTTCGCGTGGGGCGTGGTGGTGCTGGGCGCGCTGGCCGGTGACGGGCGCGAGCGCCGGCGGGTGGTGGCGGCGCTGGTGGGCTTCGCGCTGCTGTGCGTGGCGTGGCCGTGGTGGGGGGCGAACCTGCTGGCCGAGCGCAGCGTGCCGGTGCCGCTGGCGCGGGCGGTGCAGAGCGGGGACCTGTGGTGGGCGTTCGGCGCGCTGGTGGCGCTGGTGCGCCTGGTGGGGCCCGCGCGGCCGGTCGCGCGGGGTGCGGGGAGGCCCCGGCAGGACTCACCGTACGTGATCGATTAGTAGCTCTGTGTTTAGCCTGCGGTGACCCTGGGCAAGAGCGGTCAGCAAGAACGACTCGTCCACGCCAGGGGGAACCGTGAACCAGACCACGCAGGCGCTGCGCCCGACCGTCGACGCGTGGGAGTGGCAGCTTCGCGGCTCGTGCCGCGACGCCGATCCGGAGCTGTTCTTCCACCCCGAGCTCGAGCGCGGCGCCGCCCGCCAGCACCGCGACGCCGCGGCGCTGGCGGTGTGCGCCGAGTGCCCCGTGCTGCGCCAGTGCCGCGAGCACGTCCTGTCCCACCGCGAGGTCTACGGCGTGTGGGGCGGGCTCACCGAGGACCAGCGCGAGGAGATCTGGAGCGCCCGCCAGGAGCGCCGCCGCCTGCGCCGCGCCGGCTGACGCCCGCCGCGCCGGCCGGCGCGCGCGACCCCGGGCCGGTCCCCGCCCGGGTGCCGCGCGCGCCGACCGGCGCGGCGCGCGGGCGGGATACCGTTCCGCCTCGTGCCCCGCTACGCGTACTTCGGCCCCGTCGGCACCTTCTCCGAGGCGGCGCTGCGCACCGTCGTGCCCGACGCGCCCGCCGAGGCCATGCCCAGCGTCGACGCCACCATCGAGGCCGTGCGCGCCGGCGCCGCCGACGTCGGCTGCGTGCCCATCGAGAACTCCGTCGAGGGCGGCGTGCCCGCCACCCTGGACGGCCTCGCCGCCGGCGAGCCCCTCGTCGTCGTCGCCGAGGTCGTCCTGCCCGTCTCCTTCGTGCTCGCCGCCCGGCCCGGCACGGCCCTGAGCGACGTGCGCCGCGTCAGCACCCACTCCCACGCCTGGGCCCAGGTGCGCCACGGGCTGCAGCAGAGGCTGCCCGGCGTCGCCTACGTGCCGGCCACCTCCACCGCCGCCGCCGCCGAGGCCCTGGCCGCCGAGCGCGACGGCGGGCCCGCCGCCGGCTTCGAGGCCGCCGTGTGCGCGCCCTTCGCCGCCGAGCGCTTCGGCCTGGAGGTGCTCGCCGAGCGCGTCGAGGACCGCTCCGGCGCCCAGACCCGCTTCGTGCTCCTCTCCCGCCCCGGGACGCTGCCCGAGCGCACCGGGCAGGACAAGACCTCCCTGGTGGTCTTCCTGCGCGAGGAGCGCCCCGGCGCGCTGGTGGAGGCCCTGGAGCAGTTCGTCACCCGCGGCATCAACCTCACCCGCATCGAGTCGCGCCCCGCCGGCGACGCCCTGGGCCGGTACTGCTTCTCCATCGACTGCGACGGCCACCTGGCCGACGCCCGCGTCGGCGAGGCCCTCATGGGCCTGCACCGCGTGTGCGAGCGGGTGCGCTTCGTGGGCAGCTACCCGCGCGCCGACGGCGGCGGCACCGTCCTCGGCGACGGCCCCACCGACGCCGACTTCGCCGACGCCCAGCACTGGCTGGACCACCTGCGCGCCGGCGGCGCCTGACCCGGCGGCGCCCGGCCCGCGGCGCCCCCTCAGGGGTGCTGCGGCGGGCAGCGCACCAGCAGCACGCCCGGCTCCACCGCCACGCGCACGCGCAGGGCGGTGCCGATCGGGTCGCCGTCCAGCTCCACCTCCTGCGGCTCGGCGCAGCGCACCTCGAAGGTGCGCCCGCGCAGGCGCTGCACCCGCCGCTGCCCGCGGCGGTCGCGGGTGACGATCGCCCACACCACCTCGCCCCAGGCGATGCCGCCGCGCGGGGAGAGCACCACCGCGTCGAGCAGGCCGTCGTCGACGCGGGCGTCGGGCATGAGCACCAGGTTGCGCGTCAGCCGCCCGCAGTTGCCCACGATCACCGCGCGGGTGCGCACCGGCAGCGGCTTCCCGTCGTCCACGCTGACGCGCACCCGCGCCTGCGGCCCCCACAGCGCCCGCGCCCCGGAGACCACGTACGCGGCGTAGCCGAGGTGCCGCTTGAGGCGGTCCTCCACGCCGGCCATCACCGCCGCGTCGAAGCCCAGGCCCGCCATGACGAGGAACAGGTGCTGCTCGGGGTCGGCGTCCGCGCCGGTGCGGTCCACCGTCAGCCACCCCACGTCCACGGCCGTGTCGGGGGCGGAGAAGACCAGGTCCAGCGCCGCGGCCAGGTCCGCGTGCGGCACGTCCAGGTTGCGCGCCAGCAGGTTGCCCGTGCCCGCCGGCAGCAGGCCCATCGGCACCCCGCTGCCCGTCAGGCCCTCCGCCACCGCGCGCACCGTGCCGTCCCCGCCGACGGCCAGCACGAGGTCCACCCCGGCCGCCAGCGCCTCGCGGGCCTGCTCGGCGCCGCGCTCGGCCGGCGTGGTCTCCAGCCACAGCGGGTCCTGCCAGCCGTGGGAGCGGAAGACCGCCGCCGTGTACGCCTGCCGGCGGCGCAGCGCGTGCTCGTCCAGGTGCGCGAACTTCGAGGGGTTCACCACGATCCCCGCCCGCGGCCGCGCCGGCTGCTCCACCGCCGCCGGCCCGGCGCCCGGCTCGGGGGTGCGCTCCCCGGCCCGCCGCGGCGGGGCGGCGCCCCCCACCAGGGTCCGCAGCCGGCGGG
>NZ_JAAALM010000478.1 GCF_009906395.1 Kineococcus indalonis | reverse complement strand
CCCCCGTGAACCGCACCCGCCGCACCCGCCGCGCCGCCGCCGCGGCCCTGGCCGCCCTGGGCGCCCTGGGCGCCCTGACCCTGGCCGCCTGCGGCGGGGACGCCACCACCACCCCGGCGGCCCCGGCGGCCGGCGCCGAGCGCCACGTCGCGTTCCTGGCGCCCTCCACGACGCTGCGCTCGCAGGCGTACGACTACCCCAACTTCGCGGTCGCCCTGCAGGAGCGCTGCGGGGACTGCGTGGTGGACCTGCTCACCGCCTCCGACCAGGCCGAGCAGAACCGGCAGGGCGAGCAGGCCCTCGCCGAGGGCGCGCAGGCCCTCGTCGTCGTCGCCATCGACGGCGCCGAGGCGGGTTCCCTGGTGCGCTCGGCCTCGGCCGCCGACGTGCCCGTCGTCGCCTACGACCGGCTCGTCAAGGACGCGCCGCTGGACTACTACGTGTCCTTCGACGGCGAGGCGGTCGGGGAGCTGCAGGGGCGCGCCGTGCTCGACGCCGTGGGCGAGCGCGCCGGCGAGGGCGTCGTGCTCATGCTCCAGGGCGACCCGGCGGACAACAACGCCGCCCTGTTCGCCGCGGGCGCCCACTCGGTGCTCGACGGGCAGGTGACGGTCGCCTCGGAGCGCTCGGTGGCCGGGTGGGGCGAGGACGCCGCCCGCCAGCAGGTGTCCGAGGCGCTGGGCCAGCTGGGCGGGCGGCCGCTGCTGGCCGTGCAGGCCGCCTCCGACGGGCTGGCCGCCGGGACCGCCGAGGCGCTGGCCGCGGCGGGCCTGCGCGACGTCGCCGTCACCGGCCAGGACGCGGAGGTCGCTGCGCTGCAGCGCATCCTGGCGGGCACGCAGACGATGACGGTGTTCAAGGACCTGCCCGCGCAGGCGCGCGCGGCCGCCGACCTGGTCGCCGACGTGCTCTCCGGGCGCGAACCGGCCACCACGACCACCACGGACAACGGCGCCGGCGCGGTGCCCACGGTGCTGCTGCAGCCGGAGGCGGTGACGAGGGACGACATCCGCTCCGAGGTGCTGGAGCCCGGCTACACCACCGCCGACGCGCTGTGCGCGGGCGCGGCCAGCACCCTGTGCCGCGAGGCGGGCATCACCGGCTGACGCGGCCGGCGGGCGGGCCGCTGAGCGACCCGCCCGCCGGCCGCGCCCCGGGCGGGTCCCCTCAGTCCATCCGCGCGTCGAGGGTGATCTCGACGCCGGTGAGGGCCTTGGAGACCGGGCAGGTCTCCTTCGCGGCCTGCGCGGTCTTGACGAAGGTGTCGGCGTCGACGCCGCTGACCTCGCCGGTGACCCTCAGCGCGATGCCGGTGAGGCGGAAACCGCCCGCGGGGTCCGGGCCGAGGGAGACGTCGGCGGTGACCTCCAGGCTCTCCGGGGTGCCGCCGGCCTCCCCCAGCAGCGCGGAGAACTGCATCGCGAAGCACGAGGAGTGCGCGGCGGCGATGAGCTCCTCGGGGCTGGTGGTGCCCCCGGCCTCGTCCGCGGCGCGCTTGGGGAACGAGACGTCGTAGGTGCCGACCTGGGAGCTGGACAGCTCGACCTGGCCGGAGCCCTCGTTCAGGGTGCCGTTCCAGGCGGTGCGGGCGGTGCGGGTGGGCACGGGGCCTCCTGTGGTGTCGAGTGGTGCCGGGCGGTGCCCGGTGCTGGTCGAGCGCGGCCACGCGCTCGCGGCGCCCCATCCTCACCCCCGGCCGCGAGCCGCGCCACCGGCGCGGGCGGGTGCGTCAGGCGGTGCGTCAGGCGGTGCGTCAGGCGGTGTGGGCGAGCGCGGTGGGCAGGCGCTCCAGCAGCAGCACGGCGAGGTCGTCGTCCAGCACCCCGCCGACGTGCCGGCGCACGTCGGCCAGCAGGCGCTCCAGGTCCGCGTCCAGCGCCTCCTGCACGCCGCTCTCCGGCGTCGCGCCCCCCCGCGGGCCGTCCTGCTGCGTCCCGCCGGCCCGCCCGGCGCCGCCGTGCGCGCCGGCGCCGAGGGCGCGGGCCCCGGCGTCCAGGTCGAAGAAGCGGCCCTCGCGGTCGCGCGCCTCCAGCAGGCCGTCGGTGAACAGCAGCAGGCGCTGCCCGGGCAGCAGGACGGTGCTCTCCACCCGCGGCTCCACGCCCAGGCCCAGCGGCGGGCCGGGGTGGCGGCCGGCGGGCAGCGGGTCCCGGCCGGGTGCCAGCAGCAGCGGCGAGGGGTGCCCGCACAGCACCACCTCCAGGCGCCCGTCGGGGTGCAGCGCGCACAGCGCCGCCGTCACGAAGTCCTCCGCGCCCAGCCGGGGCGCCACGGCCGCCTCCACGCGGCGGGCGACCTCCGCCAGCCCGGTGCCCGGCAGCGGGGCGGTGTGCCGGAACGCCGAGAGCACCGCCGCGGCGGTGTGCACCGCGGGCAGGCCCTTGCCGCGCACGTCGCCCACGACCAGGCGCACGCCGTCGGAGGTGCTCACGACGTCGAAGAGGTCGCCGCCGACGAGGGCGTCGGCGCTGGCGGAGACGTAGCGCGAGGCCAGCGCCAGGTCGCCCACGCGCGCGGGCACGGGGTGCTGGATGGCGGTCTGGGCCACCGCGGCGACGCGGGTGACGGAGCGGATGCGCTCCTCGCGGCGCTCGCGCACGTGCGCGCCGACGACCGCGAAGGTGGCCAGGGCGGCGCTGCCGGCCACGCGCACCTCGCCGGTGCCGGTGCCCAGGTCGCCGCTGCCCCAGCCGCTGAGGGCCGCCACGGCCAGCACGGAGGCGGAGGCGACGACGGCGGTGGCGCTGCGGCCCACGACGAGGGAGGCGGCCAGCGGCCCCAGCGCCAGCCAGGGCACCACCACGAGGCGCTCGCTGCCGGCGACCACCTGGCCCAGGCACAGCAGCAGCACCCATGCCAGGCAGGCGCTCACGACCACGACGGCGGGGCGCACGCGCGGGGGGCCGCCGGCCGCGGCGCGCGGCGCGGCGCCCGGGGCGGGCGCGGCGTCACCCCCCACAGCCGCAACGCTGCGGAGTTGCTTAATCACCCTGTGATTCTGCCAGGTGGGCGGGGGTCCTGGGACGCCGCAGGGCCCCGCCCCCTCGGAGGGGGCGGGGCCCTGCGGTCGGACCGGCGGCTCAGCGCCGGGACCGGCACCGGGTCGGCACCGGGTGGGCGACGTCAGTCGCGCGCGGCGCCCTCGCGGCGCGGGCCGCGGGGAGCGCCCTC
>NZ_JAAALM010000477.1 GCF_009906395.1 Kineococcus indalonis | reverse complement strand
CAGCCGCGCCAGCGCCACCGGCAGCTCCGCGACGGCCCGGCGCAGCTCCTGCGCGGTGCGCCCCACCGAGGCCAGCAGCTGCTCCGCCTGCGCGAGCGCGCCCTGCGCGGCGCGCACCGCGTCCACGACCTCGCCGGCGCGCGCGGGGTCGCCCAGCGCCGCGCGCGCCGCCGCCGCCGAGCGCTGCGCCTCCTCCAGCCGCCCGGCGGCCCGCTCGGGCGCGTCCCGCACGCCCGCCAGCGCCTCCGCGCCGAGCTCGCCGCGCGCCGCGTCCAGCCGCTCGCGCTCCGGTCCCAGCTCGGCGCGCAGCTCACCCAGGCGCGCCTCCACGCCGGTGAGCACCTCCGGGGCGCGGCGCACCAGGTCGCGCAGCTCGTCCACCCCGTCCGCGGCGGCGTCCAGGGTCTCGTCCACGCGGCGGCAGTCCGCGACCACGCCCGCCAGCACCCGCCGCCGCTCCTCCTCGGTCTCCGGCTCGGCGTCGTCCAGCGACTGCCGGGCGGTGAAGGCCTCGCGCAGCGCCTGCCGCGCCCGCTGCAGCACGCCGGCGAACTCCGCGGTGCGCTGCTCGCCGAACTCCGCCGCGGCGAAGGCCAGCTCCTCGGCGCTGGCGCGCACCGCGTCGTCCACGCGCACCAGCAGCGCGTCGGCCAGGCGCTGCAGGTCCGCCGTGCTCGTGCCGGCGAACTCCTGCGGCGGGCCCGCGGGCGCACCGGCGGGCGCACCGCCGCCCGCGCCGTCCCGCGCGCGGCGGCGCGAGCGCGCCAGCAGCACCGCGCCGCCGGCCCCGGCGGCCACGACGCCGCCGACGGCGGCCGCGCCCCACGGGAACCCGCCGCCCGCGCCGGAGCCCGCGCCGGAGCCCGCACCGTCCAGGGCCCGTCCCACCGACTCCGCCCCGGCCACCACCGCACCGGCCCAGTCGTCCTGCGCCAGGCGCTCCTCGGTGTCGCGCGCCACCTGCGCCAGGTCCTCGTCGCCCAGGCGGTTGCCGGCGTCCACGGAGTAGGCGTACTCGCGGTCGCCCGTCGCCACCGCCAGCAGCACGTCGTCCACGCCCAGGCCGCTGTCCACGGCCGTCGCGTCGGCCCACTCCTGCGCGCCGGCGCCGTCGAAGGAGTCCACGAGCACCACCCACAGCTGCACGCCGTGCTCGGCGCGCAGCCGCTCCAGCGCCGCGCGCACGTCCGCGCCGCCCAGCACCCCCGCGGGGTCGGTCACCTGCTGCTCCAGGCGGGAGGGCGGCACCGCCTGCGCGGGCACCGCGGCGGCACCGGCACCGGCCAGCACCCCCAGCGCCAGCAGGGCGGCCGCCACCGGGCGGCGGGCGTCGCGGCGGCGCAGCGGTCGGGGCACCGGGCCAGTCTGGCCCAGCGCGCCGCGCACCGCCCGCGACCGTTCAAGGCGCGCCCCCGCCGTGCCGATGGCAGGCAGGACGCACTCGCGCTGCGGCGGGCCGGGACACGGCCGCCCCCAGATCCCCGGAGGGGACGTGTTCGGACGCAAGAACCAGGCCGGTGCCGCGCCGTCGGCGCAGGACGCGCCCCGCGACGTGGAGGCCCTCGAGGCCGTGCTCGTCGCCTTCGAGGACGCCCGCACCGAGCAGGACGTCTACCGGGCCATGGTGCGCACCATCACCGACACGTTCGCCCTCGACTACGGCGCCGTGTGGCGCCCCGGCGCCGACGGGAGGTTCGTCGTCACCGAGGAGTTCGGCCGCGGCACCGCCGCGATGGCGTCCTCGCGCGGCGTGGCCGTCGGCCCCGGCGACGGCTGGGGCGGCAGGGCCGTCAGCGAGCGCACGCACCAGCACGTCACCGCCACCTCCGGCGCCGTGCAGTGCCGGCGCTGGCGCGAGGCGCAGGCCGCCGGCGCCGTCGAGGGCGCGATCTTCCCGTCCGTGGACGACGGCAGGGTCACCGCGCTCATCGAGTACTACCACTCCTCCCCGCTGCCCTTCTTCGGCCAGCGCGCCGAGAAGTGGCAGGCCATCGCCCGCGTCATGGCCAGCGCCCGCCAGGGCGTGCGCGCCCGCGAGGCGCTGGCCGAGACCCTCGCCGACCGCGAGGCCGTCACCACCGTCGTCACGGCCCTGAACGAGGGCCGCACCCGCGAGCAGGCGCTGCGCATCGCGCTGGACACCGTGCGCAAGGCGTTCGGCTGGGCGTACGGCTCGTTCTGGGCGCTGGACGAGGAGAGCCGCGCCCTGCGGTTCTCCGTGGAGTCCGGCTCGGCCGGCGAGGAGTTCCGACGCGTCACGCTGGCCGCCTCGTTCGCCGAGGGCGTGGGCCTGTCCGGGCGCGCGTGGCGCTCGCGCGACCTGGTGTTCGTGCGCGACCTCGCCGAGGTCACCGACTGCGTGCGCGCCCCCGCCGCCCAGCGCGCGGGCGTGAAGTCCGGCGTGTGCTTCCCCGTCACGATCGGCGGGCAGGTCGCCGGCACGATGGACTTCTTCGTCACCGAGCACGTCGAGCTGTCGCAGTCGCGCCGCGAGGCGCTGCGCAACGTCGCCCAGCTGGTCTCCCAGCGCCTGGGCGTGCTGCACCGCGCCGAGGTGGACGCGCGCAACTCCCGCGAGCTGCTCGACACCGTCTCGCGGCTGCGCGACGCCGTCCTGGACGCCGGGCGCGTCGGCGACTCCGCCGCCGGGCAGGCCTCCGCGCTGACCGGCGAGGTGCAGGCGCTGGCGCAGGCGTCGCAGGCCGTCGGGGAGGTCATCAAGATCATCTCCGGGATCGCCGACCAGACGAACCTGCTGGCGCTGAACGCCACCATCGAGGCCGCCCGCGCCGGCGAGCTGGGCCGCGGCTTCGCCGTCGTCGCCAGCGAGGTGAAGGACCTGGCCCGCGAGACCGCCGACGCCACCCAGCGCGTCGCGCAGCAGATCGCCGGCATCCAGGCCTCCAGCGAGCAGGTCACCTCCGGCATCGAGGGCACCACCGCGATCATCCGCGAGCTGGAGGGGGTGCAGGCGCGCATCGGCGCCGTCCTGGACGAGCAGGTGCGGATGGCCACCGCCTTCGAGCACCACGGCTGAGCCGCGCGCGGCCACCCGCGCGCCCCGCGACCGGCGGGGCCGTCCGCTGACAGCGGACGGCCCTGCCGCGTCCCGGGCCCGGCCGCTAGCGTCGTGAGGACCCCGACGCTGGAGGTCGCCGTGAGCAGTCCCGCACCGCCGCCGGTCCTGCTGCC
>NZ_JAAALM010000476.1 GCF_009906395.1 Kineococcus indalonis | reverse complement strand
GGGCACGGGCCTCCTCCGTCGGGTGCGGGGCTCTGCGGTGAACACCGGGTCGTGGTCGCCACCCAGTGTGCCGCAGCCCCCTCAGCCCTCGGTGGACGCTGCGCGCCGGTGCTCGCTGTAGGTGTAGGGGTTCTCCCCCACGACCGTCTCGGGCACCTCGGGGGTCATGCCCTCGACCCACTCCCGCTCGCCGACCCGCGAGCGCAGGTGCTCCACGGTGCGCTCCACCTCGCGGCGGGCGGCGGCGAGGTCGACGCCGAGCAGGCGGTGCTCGTGCTTGACGAGGCGGCCGGCCACCAGGACGGTGTGCACGTCGCCGCGCTGGGCCTGGAGCACCACGTGCCCGTGCGGGTGCAGCAGCGGGGTGAGCGCCGGCGAGGCGTCGTTCTTCACGAGCACCAGGTCCGCCTGCTTGTCGACCTCGACGCTGCCGAGGTCGTCCTCGCGCCCGATCGCGCGGGCCCCGCCGCGGGTGGCCCACTCCACGACCTGCTCGGCGCGCAGCGCGTTGCCGGTGACGGTCCCGCCGCGCCGCTGGGCCTCGAGGTGCTCGCGGGCGCGGTCGGCGCCGAGGGTGGCGCGCATGGCGGAGGACATGTCGGCGCTCCACCAGGCGCTGCTGTCGGTGGACAGGGACACGTCGATGCCGTGCCGGCGCAGGCGCCAGGTGGGCGGGTAGCCCTGCCCGGCGTTCTGCTCGCTCTCGGCGGAGACCGAGACGCGACCGCCGCTGGCCGCGATGCGCTGGTAGGAGTCCTCGGACAGCGAGGCGGCGTGCACGTACACGGTGCCGGGGTCGGCGAACCCGTTCTCGTGCACCAGGCGCACGGCGTCGTCGCCGGTGGCGCCCCACACCCCGGCGTGGGTGGTGACGGGCAGGCCGAGCTCGCGGGCGACCTCGAAGGCGCCGCGCTCGGGGAACGCCGGGTCGCCGGTGACGTCGAAGGCGAGCTGCAGGGCCAGGCGGCCCTCGTCGCGGCGGCGGCGCGCGAACGCCTGGAACTCCGGCGAGGCCGCCCAGGCGGCCGGGGCGGCGTGCAGGTTCCCGCAGGCCAGGACGTAGCGGCCGGGGACGCCGGTCAGGGCGTCGGCGGCGGCCTCGGCGTGCTCGACGGTGCGCAGCCCGTGGGACCAGTCCACCGTCGTGGTGACCCCGGCGTCGACGGCCTCCAGCGCGGACAGGACGTTGCCGGCGTGCACGTCCTGCGGGCGGAACAGGGTGCCGTGCTGCAGGTAGTACCACTGGAAGTACTGGGCGAGGGTCCAGTCGGCGCCGTAGCCGCGCATCGCGGTCTGCCACACGTGCCGGTGGGTGTCGACCATGCCCGGCAGCACCACCCCGCCGGTGGCGTCGACCTCCAGCGCGCCGTCGGGGACGGGCAGGTCGGGGCCGACGGCTGCGACGGCGCCGTCGAGGACGAGGACGTCGGCGCCGGGCAGGACGCGGCGGTCGCGGTCGACGGTGAGGACCGTGCCGCCGCGCAGGACGACGGGCCCCCGTCCCCGGTGGGTGCGTCCGGCACGGCGACCTCCAGCGCTCGCGGTGGTGCGCCCACGGCGGGAGCACCGGCACCGGCGACGCTGACCGCGCGAGGCGCTCGCGGTCCGCCCCGGGCGCGGACCCCGGCAGCGACCTGCCGGGTGCGCGAGCGGGGCCGGGCGCCTCACTCGACGTCGACGAACACCGGGTTCGTGTAGCACCACAGGTCGTCCCACGGGTCGGAGTCGCCGACGCGGTCCACCAGGGGGTGCCCGTCGGCGTCGGCGTGCCGGCCGTCGCCCCCGCGGAAGCGCACGTAGAACGGGTCCTGCACGCCGCGCAGGGTGAGGGCGAAGCGCTGCCGGCCGCCGGCGCGGGCGGGCACCTCGAAGCTCTCCACGACGCGGGTGCCCGGCGCCTGCCACAGGTCGCGCTCGGCGTCGGCGACGCGGCCGGTGACGGTGCCCACGACGACGTCCCAGCGCGCCGAGCGCGGCACCTCGCCGCTGCCGTTGGGCGCGGTGGCGGGGTCGACGAGCAGTTCGACCTCGACGTCGCCGCCGCGGCGCACGCTGGTGCGCGCGCCGAACGTCACGCCGGGCCCCTCGCCGCCGGGGCGCACGCGCGCCTCGACGGCCTGCACGAGGCCGCCGTGGACGACGAACACCCGCCCGGCGCGCAGGGCGGCCATGACGGAGCGGTAGTCGCGGCGCGGTGCGCCCACGCAGGTGCGCGAGTAGAACCCCGGGGCGAAGTCGACGTAGCCGTGCTGGACGACGCCGGAGTCCACGGGGGTCCCGCGGTGGCCGTGGCGCTCGTAGTGCGCGCGGGAGGGTTCGCCGACGACGACGGTGTCGCCGTGGTCGAAGTGGTTGTCGGAGTTCGCGGTGATCCACCACGGCAGGCCCTCGGCGAGCAGGGAGTCCCACAACCCGCCGACGCGCGCGGTGGCGGCGTCGAAACCGCCCCAGGTGCGGTACTGCTCCAGGTCGTAGCCGGGGAACGACCAGCGCCCGGGCGACTCGTCGTACTGCCCGCGCCCGCGGCCGCGGCCCAGCGGGGCGGGCAGCGCGGCGGCCTGGTGGCCGGGGGCGCCCTCCCAGCCGACGAACACGCCGGGGGCGGCGTCGCGCCAGCCGCGCACCTTCGAGGGCGAGACGCGCCCGGTGCGCATGGGGTGGTTGGACAGCACGAGCGCCTCGCCGACGGCGCCGGTGCGCAGCTCCTGCACCAGCCAGGCCAGGGCGTCCAGGCCGAGCTGCTCGGCCTCGGGCCCGCCCTGCACGGAGTGCTCGAGGAGGCGGGGGCCGGCGGGGTTGGAGGCGGCGGCGAGCACGTCGCCGTCGAACATGCGCTCGAACCGCTCCAGCAGGTCGGGGGTGCCCTCGTGGTCGGGGGCGATGAACGTGGCGTGCTCGGCGCCGGGGATGTTCCACTCCATGCCCTGGAACACCAGGACGGGGTGCTTGCGGCGCGCCTCGGCGATCACGGGGGTCTGCAGGGCCACGGACTGCTTGGCGTGGTCGGGGCCGCCGTGGTCGGTGATGACGAGCCAGTCCAGCCCGCACTCGCGCGCGCGGCGCACCTGGTCGTCCACGCCGTACATCGCGTCGCGCGAGAACGTGGTGTGGATGTGGTGGTCGCCGGCGTACCAGGCGAAGTCGCGGTCGTCGCCGGCCGAGGCGGCGACGCTCTCCCACACGGGCGGGGGT
>NZ_JAAALM010000475.1 GCF_009906395.1 Kineococcus indalonis | reverse complement strand
CCCCCGCATCCTTCGCCGGGAGCTCGCGACCCGCCCCGCGCCGACGTGCGGCCCGCGAGCGCCCGGCGAAGGATGCGGGGGAACGCACCACGAGGAGGTCCCACCATGACCAGCGCCCCGCTGGAGCCGCGCGCCACGCCGAGCGCGCGCACCGACGCGTCCGACGTCGCCGGCGACGCCGCGGCCGCCGGGCCGGCGCAGACCACCGGCGAGCCGGGCACCGCGCAGACCCCGCCGGGCTACCCCGAGCCCGACGAGGTCGACCCCGCCGAGGGCCCGCTGGCCGGGCGCGACCCCGCCCTGCTGGGCGACCTGGCCCACCCCGGCGCCCCCGCGCACCACGGCCCGCCCGGGCAGGGCTGAGGCCCCCTCAGCCCGCGGCGGGGTCCAGCACCAGCTCCACCGGCGCCGCCACCGGCCCCGGGCGGGGCACGCCCCCGCCCGGGGCCGGGGTCACGCGCCCCAGCACCCGCGCACCGCGCGCGCCGGTGCACGAGGGTTCGCTGCCGGGCAGCCCGTGCAGCGCCGCCCACCCCAGCAGCGCGAACGCCACCGCCTCCTTCGCGTCCGCCGGGCAGCCCAGCTCCTCGCTGGGCAGCACCTCCACCCCGGGCAGCCGCCGCGCCAGCGCGGTCAGCAGCGCGGGGTTGCGCACCCCGCCGCCGGAGGCGAACAACCGCTCCAGGTGCGCCGGGCGCACCGCCGCGGCCACGGTGCGCGCCGTCAGCTCCGTCAGCGTGGCCACCAGGTCCGGCAGGTCCGGTGAACGGCCGGTGCGGCGCAGCGCGGCGGCGACGTGCCCGGCGTGGAAGAGCTCCTTGCCGGTGCTCTTGGGCGCCGGGCGCGCGTAGTACGGCTCGGTGAGCAGCTCCGCCAGCAGCGCCTCGTCCACGGCGCCGGCGGCGGCCAGGCGCCCGTCGCGGTCGAAGCCGTCCGGCACCGAGGGGTCGGCGGCCACCACCGCGTCGATCAGCGCGTTGGCCGGGCCGGTGTCCCACGCCAGCGGGGCCGAGCCCGGCGCGCACACGGTGACGTTGGCGATGCCGCCGAGGTTCAGCGCCCCGGCCCGCCGCCCCGCCGCGGTCAGCGGGGCCAGCAGCAGCCGGTCCAGCAGCGGCACCAGCGGGGCGCCCTGCCCGCCGGCGGCCACGTCCGCGGCCCGCAGGTCCGAGACCACCGCCAGCCCGGTCGCCTCCGCGATCCACGCCGGCTGCCCGACCTGCAGGGTGCCCAGCGCCCGCCCGCCGCGCACCCAGTGGTGCACCGTCTGCCCGTGGCTGCACACCGCGTCCACCGCCGTCCCGGCGGGCAGCGCCGCCAGCGCCGCCGCCGCCGCGGCGGCGAACTCCTGCCCCACGCGGGTGTCCAGCTCGCACAGCGCCGCCGCGCTGGAGGGGTTGGGCGGCAGCGCGGCCACCAGCGCCTGCCGCAGCGCGGGGGAGTACGGCACCGAGCCGGTGTGCTCCAGGCGCCCGCGCAGGTGCGTCCCCTCGGCGCGGAAGCCCACCACCGCGGTGTCGATCCCGTCGTGGGAGGTCCCCGAGATCATCCCCAGCACGCGCATCAGCGCACCCCCGGCACCCGCGAGAGCCGGCCGCCGGCGGCCGGCTCTCGCGGGTGCCGGGGGTGCGCTGATGCGCGTGCTGGGGATGATCTCGGGGACCTCCCACGACGGGATCGACACCGCGGTGGTGGGCTTCCGCGCCGAGGGGACGCACCTGCGCGGGCGCCTGGAGCACACCGGCTCGGTGCCGTACTCCCCCGCGCTGCGGCAGGCGCTGGTGGCCGCGCTGCCGCCCAACCCCTCCAGCGCGGCGGCGCTGTGCGAGCTGGACACCCGCGTGGGGCAGGAGTTCGCCGCCGCGGCGGCGGCGGCGCTGGCGGCGCTGCCCGCCGGGACGGCGGTGGACGCGGTGTGCAGCCACGGGCAGACGGTGCACCACTGGGTGCGCGGCGGGCGGGCGCTGGGCACCCTGCAGGTCGGGCAGCCGGCGTGGATCGCGGAGGCGACCGGGCTGGCGGTGGTCTCGGACCTGCGGGCCGCGGACGTGGCCGCCGGCGGGCAGGGCGCCCCGCTGGTGCCGCTGCTGGACCGGCTGCTGCTGGCCCCGCTGACCGCGGCGGGGCGGCGGGCCGGGGCGCTGAACCTCGGCGGCATCGCCAACGTCACCGTGTGCGCGCCGGGCTCGGCCCCGCTGGCGTGGGACACCGGCCCGGCCAACGCGCTGATCGACGCGGTGGTGGCCGCCGACCCCTCGGTGCCGGACGGCTTCGACCGCGACGGGCGCCTGGCCGCCGCCGGCGCCGTGGACGAGGCGCTGCTGGCGGAGCTGCTCACCGAGCCGTACTACGCGCGCCCGGCGCCCAAGAGCACCGGCAAGGAGCTCTTCCACGCCGGGCACGTCGCCGCCGCGCTGCGCCGCACCGGCCGTTCACCGGACCTGCCGGACCTGGTGGCCACGCTGACGGAGCTGACGGCGCGCACCGTGGCCGCGGCGGTGCGCCCGGCGCACCTGGAGCGGTTGTTCGCCTCCGGCGGCGGGGTGCGCAACCCCGCGCTGCTGACCGCGCTGGCGCGGCGGCTGCCCGGGGTGGAGGTGCTGCCCAGCGAGGAGCTGGGCTGCCCGGCGGACGCGAAGGAGGCGGTGGCGTTCGCGCTGCTGGGGTGGGCGGCGCTGCACGGGCTGCCCGGCAGCGAACCCTCGTGCACCGGCGCGCGCGGTGCGCGGGTGCTGGGGCGCGTGACCCCGGCCCCGGGCGGGGGCGTGCCCCGCCCGGGGCCGGTGGCGGCGCCGGTGGAGCTGGTGCTGGACCCCGCCGCGGGCTGAGGGGGCCTCAGCCCTGCCCGGGCGGGCCGTGGTGCGCGGGGGCGCCGGGGTGGGCCAGGTCGCCCAGCAGGGCGGGGTCGCGCCCGGCCAGCGGGCCCTCGGCGGGGTCGACCTCGTCGGGCTCGGGGTAGCCCGGCGGGGTCTGCGCGGTGCCCGGCTCGCCGGTGGTCTGCGCCGGCCCGGCGGCCGCGGCGTCGCCGGCGACGTCGGACGCGTCGGTGCGCGCGCTCGGCGTGGCGCGCGGCTCCAGCGGGGCGCTGGTCATGGTGGGACCTCCTCGTGGTGCGTTCCCCCGCATCCTTCGCCGGGCGCTCGCGGGCCGCACGTCGGCGCGGGGCGGGTCGCGAGCTCCCGGCGAAGGATGCGGGGG
>NZ_JAAALM010000474.1 GCF_009906395.1 Kineococcus indalonis | reverse complement strand
GGACCGGGCGACCACGCGGGGGAGCCCCGCCCCCGCGGACCCCCGCACCGCCGGATCAGGACGACCGCTTCGCCGGACGCGCGGCTCGGGGCCGGGCGTCCGCTGTCCCGTCACGAGCGCGACGGCTACGAGCGCGCCCTCGAGCACGACCTGAGCGCCGTGCGCGTCCATGCCGGCCCGGTCGCGGCCGGGCTCGCCGGTGACCGGCACGCCCTCGCCTTCACCTACGGAACGCACATCGTCCTGGGCGCCGACGCCCAGCGTGCCGGGCAGGGTCGCTACGACGCCGTGCTCGCGCACGAGCTCGTCCACGTCGTCCACCAGGCAGGCGAGCCGTCCCCGCGCGACCCGTGCCGCTCCGGCACACCCGCGCGCGGACCACCCTGCGTGCCGACGCTGCGCACGTCGGTGCGCGCCCAGGACCTCGGGGTCCCCGACTTCGTCGAGGACGCGGCGAGCGCTGCGGCCGGCTTCGCCGGCGATGTCGCCGGTGAGGTCGTCGACTTCGGCGGCGACGTCGTGGAGATCGGCGGCGACATCGCCGGCGTGGCCGTCGACGCCGCGCTGCATGTCGGCGGCCTCGTCCTCGAAGGTGCGGAGGAGGTGATCGACTACCTCGCTCCAGGCCTCCTGCCGTTCCTGAGCGGTAACGTCTTCGAGCTGCTCGAGGACATCTTCTGCCGCGGCGTCGACGCCGTCGTCTCGACGATGCTCGACCCGCTGGGCGACCTCGACGTCATGTCGGGGATCGAGATGTTCTTCCGCGGCCTGACCGCCGGCGTGAAGGCTGTCTACGGTGCGCTGGGCACCACGGCGAGCGCCGCCGTGGGGGTGCTCCTGCGACCCGTCCTCGTGGTCATCGACCTGTTCGGCGAGGACGTCGTCGGTCTCGTCCAGGGCCTCTCGAACGCCGTCAGCGCGGTGTTCACGACGCTGTGGGACAACATCGCCCTGCCCGTGCTGGAGTTCCTCGGCGCCGTGGGTTCGTGGGCGTGGGCGGCCTTCACGCAGATGGTCACGTGGGTGTGGGACATCACCGAGCCGCTCCGCGATCTGGCGGAGTGGGCCTGGGAGTGGCTCCTGGAGCAGTTCGGCCTCGTGTGGGAGAGCTCGCAGGGGGTGCGCACCTGGCTCGAGGAGAAGGCCACCGCCGCCTGGGAGGCGTTCCTCGAGATCATCGAGCCGATCAAGACCCCGCTGAAGGTCGTCGGCGGCATCCTGCTCATGCTGTCCCCGCTGGGACCGATCGTGCTCCTCACCCAGGTGCTGCCGCCGGTCTGGGACAAGCTCACGTGGCTGGCCGCGAACTGGCAGGACACCGAGGTGGTGGTCCGCGCGCGCGAGGTCCTCGAGAAGGACGTGCTGCCCTTCCTGATCGGCGTGGTGGACAGCCTCAAGCAGCTCGTCGCCACGGCCGCCGGCTGGCTGGCCGGTCTGGTGGGGAGCGTGGCGCGGGGCATGAAGGTCGTCCTGGGGCTCTTCTCCTCCAGCACGTGCCTGAAGCCGGTCAACCGGGTCCTCGAGCACGTCGCCGACCAGTTCGACCGGCTCCAGGCCTGGGCCGAGAACGGGTTCGCCGGCCTGGGCCCGGCGGTCGGGGCCCTCTTCGAGACGCTCCGCACGATCTTCCAGCCCATCCTCGACTTCCTCGTCCGGCTCGTCCTCGTGGTGTCGAACCCGCCGCTCCTGCCCGTGGCGATCACCGGCGGGATCTGGCTGCTCCTGCCCGACACGTTCAAGCCGCCGGTCATCGCCTTCGTCCTGGGGCTGCTCATCGCGTTCGTCTCCGGCTTCCCCGCCTTCCTCACCGGCCTCGGTCCGCTGGCGGCCGTGCTCAAGTCGGCCGTGCTCGGCTTCCTGCGGCACCTCAGGAGCAAGGAGAAGGTCGACGACCCGACACGCATCGCCGCGTCGAACAAGATGGCCAACCTCATGGCGGGCGGCGGGATCCAGTTCGTCGCGGGCTACGCCATCGGCCTCGTGCACGGCCTGGTCGAGGGCATCATCGACCCGTTCAAGATGCTGTTCATGCTGTTCGAGCTGGTCGTCGTCGCCATCCGGGTGCTGAAGCGCGTGCTGGCTCCCGTCGTGGTGTCCTTGGCTCCGGCGCCGGTCGTGGCGGGGATCAGGAGCGTCGAGTCGGCCACGGCCGTCCCGGCCCCGGCCGCCGCCGCGGCTCCGGTCGCCGGGGGTGAGGCGGCGGCACCCGCCGACGTAGCGGTGCGGGCTCCACCTGAGCCCGGAGCAGCACCCGCGCCGACGGCCGTCGTCGGCGGGACGGTCGAGAGCGCCCTGGGACCGGCAGACGGAGGAACCGCCGCGACCGTCGTGCCGACGGGCGGTGCCACGTCCGCCGCGGCGATCGAGGCCGCGCCGGCGGCTGACACCGCCCGGATCGGTGCCGGTGACTCGACGACGACTGAGGCAGGCGGAGGCGAGGGAGCCGCCGAGGACGCGGTCTTCGCCGCGGAGGGCGTCGAGAGCGACGTGGAGATCGCCCGTCGCCTGCCACCCGACGTCGTCTCCGGTGCCGTGGCCGGAACGGAGCCCGAAGGGGGCACCGCCGACGGGTTGACGGCGGAGATGCGCACCGAGGTCGAGGCGACCAGCGGCTCGGTGAGCAGTCTCGCCTCGCTGCTCGGGGAGGCCTGGACGTGGCTCATGGACGCGAGCGGGCTGCTCGGCGCACGGATCGCCGTCGAGCTGCTCAAGCTCCTCGCGCTGTCCGACTACGCCCTGGGACGCAAGCTCGGCTGGCTCTCGGGGATGATCCTGCTCGAGGTGCTCATCGCCTACTTCACGGCGGGCGGGTACACCGTGCTCAAGCAGGGGGCCTCCCTCGGTCGGCGCCTGCTCGCCTACCTCCTGCGGTTCCTCGACATCGGGGGCGAGGTCCTCGGTGTGCTCGGCCGTGCGCTCGCTCCGCTCAAGGGCCCGATCCTCCGCGGGTTCGGCGCCGTCAAGGGGTTCCTCAGCCGCTTCGGCTCCATCCGCGGCATCGTCGAGTCGATCGAGGCGCTGGCGCGGAAGGTCTTCCGGTTCGGGGACGACGCCGCTGCACGGGCACCCGACCGGCTCGGTGGCGCCGCTCCCGCACCGCGTGCCGGCCTGCCCGAGCCCGGCGCTCCAGCACCCCGGGCCGGAGCTCCCCAGGCTCGGCCGTCCACGCCCCCGGCGCGAGCGCCCGAGCCGGCCACGGCCCCGCC
>NZ_JAAALM010000473.1 GCF_009906395.1 Kineococcus indalonis | reverse complement strand
CGCCCGCCCCGGACCTGCTCGGCGAGCAGGACCTCACCGCGGGCACCGCGCCGCCCGGGGCCGGGGACGCCCTGGACGGGGTGCTGCTGGACGGGCTGGACCTGTCGGGCGTGGACGCCACCGACGCGCGGTTCCTGGGCTGCTGGTGGCGGGACTGCCGCGCCGGCGCGGTGGTGCTGACCGGGGCGCGGTTCGTGGACTGCCGCCTCAGCGGCCTGGTGGCCACCGAGCTGGCGGCGCGGGCCTCGGCGTGGCGCGAGTGCGAGGTGGAGCAGCTGCGCGTGGGGGCGCTGTCGGCGCCCGGGGCGGTGCTGGAGCGGGTGGCGTTCACCGGTGGCCGGGTGGACTTCGCGGACCTGCGCGCCTCGGAGCTGACCGACGTGACGTTCACCGGCTGCGACCTGCGCGACGTGGACGCCACGGGCGCGCGCTGGAGCCGGGTGCGCTTCGAGGACTGCCGGCTGGGCGGGCTGGAGGTGTCCTCGGCGCGGCTGTCCGCGGTGGACGTCTCCACCAGCGCGGTGGACGCCCTCAGCGGGCTGGACGGCCTGCGCGGGCTGGTGGTGGACCAGGTGCAGCTGCTGCGGCTGGCGCCGCTGCTGGCCGCGCACCTCGGCCTCGTCGTGCTCGACTGACCCGCACGACCCGCGCGACCCGCTCGGCGCGGGCGCGGGCCCTCAGCCCTGCAGCTGGCGCAGCCAGGGGTTCGTGGCGCGCTCGCGGCCGATGGTGGTGACCGGGCCGTGGCCGGGCAGCACGTCGGTGGCGTCGTCCAGCGGCAGCACGCGCGTGGCCAGGCTGCGCCGCATCGCCCCCCCGTCGCCGCCGGGCAGGTCGGTGCGGCCGATGGAGCCGGCGAACAGGACGTCGCCGGCGAGCAGCAGGTCGCTCCGCCCCGGGCGCGCGACGCTGAACAGCGCCGAGCCCTCCGTGTGCCCGGGCGCGTGGCTGACGGTGACGTCCAGGCCGGCCAGGGCCAGGCGGGCGCCGTCGGCCACGGTGACCACGTCGTCCGGCTCGCGCCAGGTGCCCGCGCCGGAGGCGTCCAGCGCGGCGCGCAGCTGCGGACCCATCCCGGCCAGCGGGTCGCGCAGGCGGTGCGCGTCGTCGGCGTGGATGGTGGCCGCGACCCCGTGCGCGCCGCACACGGGCGTCACGGACCAGGTGTGGTCGAAGTGGCCGTGCGTCAGCAGCACCGCGGCCGGGCGCAACCGGTGCGCGCGCAGCACCTCCGCCAGCCGGTCGGCGACGTCGACGCCGGGGTCGACGACGACGCACTCCTCACCGGCGCCGGGCGCCACGACGTAGCAGTTGGTCCCCGCGACGGACGCCTCGACGGTCTGCACCAGCACACCGGGCAGCCTAGGGGCCCGCACGCGCGGACGCCCGGGGCGGCACCGCGCGGGTGCCGCCCCGGGCGTCGCCGGGAGCGCTGGGTCAGGCGGAGAACCCGATGGAGGTGTAGTCCACCGAGGCGAAGCCCTGGGCGCCGAAGTTCTGCAGCTTCTCGTTGCAGGCGGCCAGGTCGGGGCGCTGGTACATCGTCAGCGAGTGGACCTCCTTCCAGATCGCCGTGTCGAGGGCGTTGCCCGCCGCGACCTTCTCGGCGGGGTCGAGCGCCGCGATCGCGGCGGTGATGGCGGCGTCCACCTCGGGCGAGCTGACGCGGCCGTAGTTCTGCCGGACGTCGTCGCCGGTCACGGACTGGTAGATCGACTGCCCGCTGCTGACGGGGAACGGGGTGCCGAGCCAGGTGAAGATGACCAGGTCGAAGTCACCGACGTTGACGTAGCGCTCGAAGAAGTCGGCGCTGGGCACCGCCTGGATCTGCCCCTCGACCCCGGCCTCCTGGAGCATGCCCTGGATGAGCTCGGACTCCTGCTGCGCGGAGGAGACGCCGGAGGGGATGACGATGCGCAGGGACAGGCGCTGGCCGTCCTTGGCGCGCACGCCGTCCGCGCCGGGCACCCAGCCCAGCGCGTCCAGCTCCGCGCCCGCCGCGGCGGCGTCACCGGTGGTGAGGTCGCCGGCGTTGGCCTCGTAGCCGTCCTGGTTGGTCATGAACACGTGGTTGTCCAGCGGCGCAGGGGTGCCGCCGAGGGGGCCGAGCAGGGCCTTGGCGATGGTCGGCCGGTCGATCGCGCGGGCCACGGCGTGCCGCACCGCGACGTCGGAGAGCAGCGCCGAGGCGCCGTTGAAGGTGACGTGGCGGTAGTTCGGGCCGCCGGCGCGGCGCACCTGCACACCCGGCAGGCCGGTGGCGCGCTGGTAGTTGCTCGCGCTGGCACCGAGGTCGACGTAGTCGACCTCGCCGTTGGCCAGGGCGTCGACCTGCGCGTCGGGGTCCAGGACGCGGTAGGTGATGCGCTCCAGCTTGGGGGCGCGGCCCCACCACTTCGGGTCCGGCACGAGGCTGATGGTCTGCGCGGCCTGGTCGATGCTCTCGAGGGTGAAGGGGCCGGCGGTCACCGGCATCTTCTCGATCCAGCCCTCGTTGAACACCGCGGGGTCGTCGTTGGTGCTCGCCGGGTACAGCGGGTCGAAGATGCCTTGCCAGTCGCCGTAGGTCTGGGCGAACGTGACGACGGCCTGCTTCTCGTCGGCGCCCTGGGTCACGTCGGCGACCTGGTCGTAGCCGTTGGAGGCGGCGATCGTGTACGCGGGGTTCGTGCCGTTGTTCGCCTTCCACTGCGCGATGAAGTCCGCGGCGGTGATGGGCGTGCCGTCCGACCAGGTGGCGTCGGGGTTGATGGTGTACGTCACCACCTGCGGGTTCTCGCTGGTCAGCTCGATGGAGGTGAAGTAGTCCTCGTTGACCGTCGGCTCGGCACCCGCGGAGAACGCGAACGGGCGCGGCAGGCACGCGTAGATGACGTCCGCGTTGTCCCCGAGGGCACCGTCGAGCTGGCCGTAGTTGAAGTTCGTCGGGATCTGCGACAGCGGCCAGCGGAACTCCCCGCCGGCGGCGACCTGGTCGTAGTCGACCGGGTTCACCTCGTTCGTGGTCGCGGCGGCCGGCTCGGCGGCACCGCCGCCGGACCCGCCGCTGCCGCCGGACCCGCCGCTGCACGCGGCCAGCGCGAGGGCGGCTCCGCCGGCGGTCCCGGCCGCCAGCACCGAGCGCCGCGTGAGCGCCGGGGTCGTCGTCGCGTTCATGGTGGTTCTCCTCGTGGGTCGTGCCCGGGTGGTGCTCGGGTGGTGCGGGGT
>NZ_JAAALM010000472.1 GCF_009906395.1 Kineococcus indalonis | reverse complement strand
CCGTGGCGCACGGTCCGTGGCGCACGGGTGCCGGACCCCGCCCGCGGGGTGCGGCGGCCACCTGGGCTGCGCCTGCACGAGCACGTCGCGGGAGGGGACCATGAGCGGGGAGACCGGTGGGCGCGCACGGGAGTGCGTCTGCGCGCACGAGCGGCGGGCCCACGAGCACTACCGGCCCGGCAGCGACTGCTCGGTGTGCGACTGCCCCCGCTTCCGCGCCGCGACCGGCTGGCGCGCGCTGCTGGGCCGGCTCTCGCGCGGCTGAGCAGGCCCGGACGCCGGAGAGCCCGGCCGGGGGTCCCGGCCGGGCTCTGCCACGCGGCTGCGCGCCGCGACGGGGACGTCAGCGCACGCCGCCGCGCCGCTTGTTGTAGACGTCGAACGCCACCGCCAGCAGCAGGACCAGGCCCTTGATGACCTGCTGGAGGGACTGGTCGACGTTGAGCAGCTGCATGCCGTTGGAGATCACGCCGACGAGCAGACCACCGACCATCGCGCCGGTGATCTTGCCGACGCCGCCGGTCACCGCGGCGCCGCCGATGAACGCCGCGGCGATGGCGTCCAGCTCGAAGCTGTTGCCGGCGCCGGGCTGGGCGCCGTTGGAGCGCGAGGAGAAGATGATGCCGGCGACCGCGGCGAGGAAGCCCATGTTGACGAAGATCCAGAAGTTGACCCTCCGGACGTTCACGCCGGACAGCTGGGCCGCGGCGAGGTTGCCGCCGATCGCGTACACCTGGCGGCCGAACACCGTGGAGCGGGTGACGACCGAGTAGACCAGGATCAGCACGGCCAGGATGATCAGCACGACGGGCAGACCGCGGCTGTGCGCCAGCTGCCAGGCGAAGGCCATGACGACCGCGGCGACGAGCACGATGCGCAGGACGAACAGCGGCACGGCGTCGACGACCTGCTGGTAGCGGACGCGGGCGATGCGGGTGCGGACCTGGCTGACGGCGTAGCCGACGACGGCCAGCGCAGCGATGAACAGCGTGAAGGCGTCGTAGCCGTAGCCGCCCATGAGGCCGTTGAGGAAGCCGGTGGCGATGCGGCCGTACTCCGGCGGGAACGGCGAGAGGGAGACGTTGTCCAGGACGTAGTACGTCAGGCCGCGGAAGAGCAGCATGCCGGCCAGGGTGACGATGAAGGCCGGGATGCCCACGAAGGCCACCCAGAAGCCCTGCCAGGCGCCGATGAGCAGGCCCACGCCGAGGGCGGCGAGGACGCCGACGTACCACGGCTGACCGGACCCGATGACCAGCTTCGCCGAGATCGCGCCCGTCAGCGCGACCACCGAGCCCACCGACAGGTCGATGTGGCCGGCGACGATGACGATGAGCATGCCGATGGCCAGCACCAGCACGTAGGAGTACTGCAGGACGATGTTGGTGATGTTCCCCGGGCTGAGGGACAGCCCGTCGGTGAGCACCGCGAACAGCACCACGACGACGGCGAAGGCGATGTAGATGCCGCTCTCGCGCAGGTTCTGCGAGATCGCCACGAGGGGGTTGGCGGTCCCGGTGCGCGGTCCGGGGTTGGGCGCAGGGGTGCTGGCCCCTCGGGGCCCGCCCTTGAGCAGGTCGCTCATGCGGTGTGCTCCTGGTCGTCGTGGGAGGTGGTGTTGGTGGTGGAGGAGGCCGCGCCGGCCCGCGCGGGGGTCTTCTCCTTGGTCATGAGGCTCATGAGGTTCTCCTGCGTGGCCTCGCCCACGGGCATCTGCCCGGTGATGCGACCGGCCGACAGGGTGTACACGCGGTCGCAGATGCCCAGCAGTTCCGGCAGCTCCGAGGAGATGACGATGACCGCCTTGCCCGCCGCGACGAGGCGGTTGATGATCGTGTAGATCTCGTACTTCGCGCCGACGTCGATGCCGCGGGTCGGCTCGTCGAGGATCAGGACCTCCGGGTCGGAGTAGATCCACTTCGACAGGACGACCTTCTGCTGGTTGCCGCCCGACAGCTTGCCGGTCAGCGCCATCACGGTCGGCGCCTTGATGTTCATGCTGCGCTTGCTGTCCTCGGCGACGCGGATCTCCTCGTGCGCGTTGACGAGGCCGCCCTTGACGAGCTTGCCCAGCGCCGCGGCGGAGATGTTCCGCTTGATGTCGTCGATGAGGTTCAGACCGTACTTCTTGCGGTCCTCGGTGGCGTAGGCCAGGCCGTGCTTGATGGCCTCGCGCACGGTGCGGGCCTGCACCGGCTGGCCGTGCAGGTACAGCTGCCCGCCCAGGTAGCGGCCGTAGGAGCGGCCGAACACGCTCATGGCGAGCTCGGTGCGCCCGGCGCCCATGAGGCCGGCGATGCCGACGACCTCGCCGGCGCGCACCGACAGCGAGGCGCCGTCCACCACGAGGCGGTCCTGCGAGGGGTGCCCCACGGTCCAGTCCTCGATGCGCAGCACCTCCTCGCCGGGGTGCGACTCGCGCTCGGGGAAGCGGCTGTCCAGGTCGCGGCCGACCATGCCGCGGATGATGCGGTCCTCCGTGACGGCGTCGGCGCGCATGTCCAGCGTCTCGATGGTGCGGCCGTCGCGGATGATGGTGACCGAGTCCGAGATGGCCTCGATCTCGTTGAGCTTGTGCGAGATCATGATGCTGGTCATGCCCTCGGAGCGCAGCTGGCGCAGCAGGTCCAGCAGGTGCGCGGAGTCCGTGTCGTTCAGCGCGGCGGTCGGCTCGTCGAGGATGAGGAGCTTGACGTCCTTGCTGAGCGCCTTGGCGATCTCGACCAGCTGCTGCTTGCCGACGCCGAGCTGCCCGATGGGCGTGGTGGGGTTCTCGTCCAGGCCGACGCGGGCCAGCAGGCGGGAGGCCTCGCCGTTGGTGCGGTTCCAGTCGATGAGCCCGCCCTTGCCGCGGATCTCGTTGCCCAGGAACAGGTTCTCGGCGACGGACAGGAACGGCACCAGGGCCAGCTCCTGGTGGATGATGGCGATGCCGGCCTTCTCGCTGTCGCCGATGCCGCTGAACTGCGACAGCTGGCCGTCGAAGTGGATCTCGCCCTCGTAGGTGCCGTGCGGGTACACCCCCGACAGCACCTTCATCAGCGTGGACTTGCCCGCGCCGTTCTCGCCGCAGATGGCGTGGACCTCACCGCGCTTGACCGACAGGTTGACGCCCGAGAGCGCCTTCACACCGGGGAAGGTCTTGGTGATGTCCCGCATTTCCAGGATGTTGTCGGTCATCGGCGCGCCGTCGTCCTCGCTGGGGAAC
>NZ_JAAALM010000471.1 GCF_009906395.1 Kineococcus indalonis | reverse complement strand
GCGTGCCCCGCGTGAACGGGCGGGGCGGGCACCTCCGGCGCGCCCCGTCCGTTCACGCGGGGCACGCAGCACCCCCACACGAGGAGCGAGACGACCGGTGGCCATCGACTACTCCAAGAAGCGCGACGAACCGCAGCCGCAGCAGGCGCCGTCCGGCGGCGGTGGCGTGTCGCTGAGCAAGGTGACGCTGACGAAGGCGGCGCCGAAGGTCTCGCTCACCAAGTCCGGCGGCGCCGGCGGCACCCTGAAGGTGCACCTGGCGTGGAACGCGCGCCCCGCGCAGGCGCCCTCCGGCGGCGGCTTCCTGTCCAAGCTGAAGCAGGCCGCCTCCGGCGGCTCCGGCGGCATCGACCTCGACCTCGGCGCCCTGTACGAGTTCAGCGACGGCTCCAAGGGCGTCGTGCAGGCCCTGGGCAACGCCTTCCGCGACCTCGGCAGCGGCGAGCCCCTGGTCTGGCTGGACGGCGACGACCGCCGCGGCGGCGGCGGGGAGAACCTCTACGTCGACCTGCGCGACCCCTCGCGCCTCAAGCGCGTCCTCGTCTTCGCGTTCATCTACGAGGGCGTGCCGAACTGGGCCGCCGCCGACGGCGTGGTCACCCTGCACCCGGCCGGCGGCCCCGAGGTCGAGGTGCGCCTGGACGAGCACGACGACCGCTCCCCGATGTGCGCGATCGCCCAGCTCGTCTCCGACGGCCGCGAGGTGTCCGTGCAGCGCGAGGTCCGCTACGTGCAGGGCGGGCAGAAGGCCCTGGACGAGGCGTACGGCTGGGGCATGCGCTGGCAGACCGGCCGCAAGTGAGCCGCTGAGCGCGCCGGCCGGGCCCCGCGCCCGGCCGGCGCGCTCACGCCCGCGGCAGCGGCAGCGTCAGGACGGTGCCGCCGGCCTCGTCGACGACCTCGAAGGCCACCGCGTCCGCGCGCAGCACCGCCGCCTGCATGTCGCACGTCAGCTCCCGCGCGCCCACGCCCAGGAACTCCCCGGCCGGCAGCGCCGCGCCGTCCACCGTGCGCACCAGCGCCCGGTACGTGCGCCCCGGCGCGAAGCCGGTGGCCGCGAACGTCACCTCCACCCCCCACGTGTGGGGCACCACCACCGCCGGGCCGGCCGCGCGCACGTCCGCGGCCACCACGGTCAGCGGCAGCCGCTCCACGAGCACCGCGGGCGCCGCCGCCGGCGGCGCGGGGTCCGGGCGGGTCAGGCCGTAGGTGACGCCGCTGGCGACCCCGGCCGCCAGCACCGCCGCCGCGGCCGGCACCAGCACCGCGCGCCGGAGCCCCCGCCGGGCCAGCCGGCGCTCGCGGTGCTCGCGCAGCAGCGACTCCTCGCGCACCGCCGTCAGCACCCGCTCGCCCAGCGCGCGCGGCGGCGCCGCCGGGCCGGGCAGCCGGTCGGGGTCCACCAGCCGCAGGTCCGCGGCCAGCGGCGCCAGCTCGGCCAGCTCCGCGCGGCACTCCGGGCAGCCGTCCAGGTGCGCGCGCAGGCGCGGCACCTCCTCCGGCGGCAGCAGCCCCAGCGCGTAGACGCCCAGCTGCTCGCGCAGCTCCCGGTGGGTGCCGGCCCCGCTCACGGCTCCACCCCCATCTCGTCCATCGCCACCCGCAGCGCCTTCAGCCCGTAGAACACCCGGCTGCGCACCGTGCCCACGGGCACGCCCAGCTCGGCGGCCACCTCGCCCGGCGGCCGGTCCTTCAGGTACGTCTCCACGATGGCCGTGCGGTGCTCGGCGGACAGCCGGCGCAGCGCCTCCTCCACCACCCAGCCGCGCAGCAGGCGCTCGCCGGGGTCCTCGGACGGCTGCCCCGCGCCGTCCCCGGCCGCGTCGGCCACGTCCGCCACGAGCGCACCCTGCCAGGGCCGCACGCCCGCGGCGCGCACGTGGTCCAGCACGGCGTTGCGGGCGATGGCGAACAGCCACGTCCGCAGGCTCGCCAGCGCCGGGTCGTAGCGCTCCGCGGAGCGCCACGCGCGCAGGAAGGTCTCCTGCACGACGTCCTGCGCGGCGGCCGGGTCGCCCAGGCAGCGCAGCGCGAAGCGGTGCAGCTCGGCGCCGTGCGCGGCGTAGGCGCGGGCGACGTCCGCCTCCTCGTGCAGGCCGGCGTCGTGCGGACCGGCGTCGCCGGGCGCGGCGGTGTGCCGCCCGCGCCGCCCCTGCCGCAGTCCCATCGCGCTCCCCGCCCCGCTCGTGCCGTCCGTGGTGCTCGTGCCCCTCGTCCTGCTGGTCCTGCTGGTCCTGCTGGTCGTGCTGGTCGTGCTGGTCCTGCCCGGGCGGCCCGGCGGCCCCCCTCCCCCGCCGCCGGGCCGCGTCCGGGGTCAGGGCAGGCGCAGCGCCAGGTCCGTGACCGCTGCGTCCAGGTGCCCCTCCTGCGTCGCCTTCCCCGTCAGCAGCGACACCTCGTGCACGGTGGTGCGCCCGGCGTGCGCGCCGGTGCCGGGGACGAGCGCGTACGCGGTGGTGCCCGAGACGTCGAAGCCGACGTCGCCGGTGAGGTCCACGCCGAGCTCGCCGGTGGCCGCGAGCGTGCCCGAGTTCGCGGGCGACTGCACGGCCACCTGGTCGGTGGCGGTGCTCAGCACGAACAGCGTGGTGGCCGTGGCCGGGTCGAGGTCGTTGTTCGTGTAGGCCGCGGCGGTGACGCCCGTGGTGGTGCCGGCCGCCGGCGGGCTGCTCAGCGGGGTGTCGGCGACCGTGGCGGCGCCCGCGGTGGCGAACGGCTGGCGCAGGTTCTGGCCGGTGTCGCTGACCACGCGCAGGGCGTCGGCCACCGGGTTGAAGTCCACGCCGAACGCGGTGCCCTCCAGCGGCACCGTCAGGCGGCGGTCCAGGCGGGCCTTCGCGGTGTGCACGTCCAGGACGTACACCCCGCCCCGGTCGCCCACGCCGTACACCTGGCGGTCCTGCGCGCGCGCGTCGATGCCGACGAGCCGGGTGTCCTGCACCAGGCCGGTGATCGTCCCGGTCGGGCGCACCCCCCGGGGCGCGGAGGCGGAGAACGTCACCAGCTGCGTGCCGTCGACGAGGCCGACGGCACGCGGCGAGCGGTCCCGCTCCTGGCCGCGCCGGCCGCTGTCGGCCGCGGCGGCGGTGGGGACGAGGACGGCGGCGGCCGCGGCGGCGGCGACGATCGCGGTACGGGTTCGCACGGGTTCCTCCAGTCGGTGGTGCCCGGCGTCCGTGCCGGGCTCGACGGTGGGTACGCGCCCCGCCC
>NZ_JAAALM010000470.1 GCF_009906395.1 Kineococcus indalonis | reverse complement strand
CGCCGCTGCCCGCGCGCGTGCCGGCGGCGCTGGCCGCCGCGCTGCGCCCGGCCGCGGCCAGCACCGCGGCCCTGCTGGCGCTGGCGTCCCTGGCGGTGGCGGTGGCGCTGGTCCACGGCCGCTCCGACGTGCTGCTGCTGCACCGCTCCCTGCAGCCCGGCTGGCTGGGCGGCGCGCTGCTGGTGCTGGCCCAGGCCCTGCTGCTGCCCACGCTGGCGGTGTGGGCCCTGGCCTGGCTGGCCGGGCCCGGCTTCGCCGTGGGCACCGCCACGTCCGTGGCCCCCGGCGGCACGACGCTGGCCACGCTGCCGGCCGTGCCGGTGCTGGGCGCGCTGCCCCCGCAGGGACCCACCCCGGCCGCGGCGTGGGCCGTCGTGGTGCTGCCGGTGCTCGTCGGCGCCGGAGCCGCGCTGCTGCTGCGCCCGCGCGCGGCGGTCCCGCCGGGGCCGCTGCAGCGCGCCGCGGCGGCGCTGGCCACGGGCGCGCTCACGGGGCTGGCCACCGGCGTGCTCGCCGCGGCCGCGGCCGGGCCGCTGGGGCCGGGGCGGATGGCCCGGCTGGGCCCGGACGCGCTGTGGACCGCCCTGGCCGTGGCCGGCGAGGTCGCCGCCGGCGGGCTGCTCGCGGTGCTGCTGCAGCGGGCGTGGACCTCCTGGCGCGGCACCCGCGTGGTCCCCGGCCTGCCCGCCGGCCTGAGCGCCCCCGCCGCCGGGCTGCTGGGCCGCTCCCGCCGGGCAGCGCCGGAGGGCGCGCACGGGCAGGGCGGTGCGCACGGCCCGGAGGGCGCGCACGGCCAGGGCGGTGCGCACCGCCCGGACGGCCCCGACGACGCGGGCGGTGGGGGCCGGCGCCGCTGAGGCGCCGGCTCAGCCGCGCCCGGGCCCCTGCGGCTCCGGCTGCCGCACCCGCCCGCCGGCCACCACGGCGAGCAGGGCGCCCTCCGGGTCGGCCAGCTCGGCCACCCGGCCCAGGGGGGTGTCGCGGGGCGCGCGCAGCACCGTGCCGCCCGCCGCCCTCGCCGCCGCCGCGGCGGCGTCGCAGTCGGCCACCCCGAAGTGCACCAGCCAGCCCGGCCGCCCGCCGCGGGCCGGGCCGATGCCGCCCACCGGCCGCTCGGCGCCCGGGGAGCTCACCGCGCCCCAGCCGTCGGCGAGCTCGCCGGAGGACCAGCCGAACACCTCGGCGCAGAAGCCGCGGGAGGCGGCCGGGTCGGGGGAGCGCAGGTCGCACCACACCAGGGCGCCGGGCTCGTCGACGACCCGCGCGCCGGGGTGCCGGTCCGCCTGCCACAGGCCCAGCGGCACCCCGGCGGGGTCGAGCAGCGCGGCGAGGGTGCCGTGGTCGCCGACCGGCCGCGCGGGCAGCAGCACCCGCGCCCCGGCCGCCGCCGCGGCGGCGCAGGTGGCCGCGGCGTCGTCGGTGGCCACGAACAGGTGCCAGCCCGTCGGGCCGCGGCCGGCGGGGCCGGCGCCGGCCGCGACGCGACCGCCGGCCAGGAACTGCAGGAAGGGGCCCGCGCCGAACTCCGGGCCCAGCCGCACCGCCTCCCAGCCCAGGACGCTGCGGTAGAAGCCGGCCGACGCCTCGACGTCGGTGCACGCGAGGTCCACCCACGAGGGCGTCCCGGCGGGCCACGGGCTGTTCCGGGTGCTCATGGCGCGCCATCGGACCACAACGCCGCGCGCCGCACGGGGTTTCGGTCAACCTCGCGCCCGCCCGTCACAGCGGCACGACGAGGGTTCTACGCAGCGTGCGTCCCGGGGCCCGTGGCCGCGGGTCGGGAGGGGTCGGCGGACCACTGCGACCACGACCCCGGCCACAGCGCCGCCCCCACGCCGGCGGCCGCCAGCTGCGCGACCGCCAGGCTGGCGAACACCCCCGAACCGCACGAGGCCACCACCTCGGCGCCGGGCACCACGCCCACCGCCGCCAGCCGCTCGCGCAGCTCGCCCGGCTCCAGCAGCAGCCCGTCGGCGTCCGTCAGCGAGCCCGGCGGCAGGTTGCGCGCGCCCGGCACGTGCCCGGCGCGCGGGTCCACCGGCTCGACCTCGCCCCGGTAGCGCTCCGGCGCGCGGGCGTCCAGCAGCACCCCGCGCGCGGCCACCGCCGCGGCCGCGTCGGCGTCCACCGACGGCAGCGCGCCGCCGCCGCCCAGCTCCACGTCGCCCGGCGCGGGCACCACCTCGCCGGCCTCCAGGGGCAGGCCCGCCGCCCGCCAGGCGGCCAGGCCGCCGTCCAGCAGGCGCACGTCGGCGAAGCCGGCCCAGCGCAGCACCCACCAGGCGCGCGCGGCCGCCGCCCCGCCGGCGTCGTCGTGCGCCACGACCCGCGAGGACGCGCGCAGCCCCCAGCGGCGCGCGGCGCGCTGCAGGTCCGCCACCGCCGGCAGCGGGTGCCGCCCGGCCGCGGGCGAGGGCGGCGCGGACAGCTCGGCGTCCAGGTCGACGTAGCGGGCGCCGGGCAGGTGCGCGGCGCGGTGCTGCTCGCGGCCGGTGGTGTCGCCCAGGCGCCAGCGCACGTCCAGCAGCACCAGGTCGGGGTCGTCCAGCTGCGCGGCGAGGTCGGCGGCGCTCACGAAGGGCGGGGTGCTCACGGGGCCATCCTGGCCCGCGCGTCCGGGCGCCGGTGCCGCGGCGGCTATCGTCGGTGCACGTGCCAGCGCGCGTCGTCGTCCTCGCCTCCGGGTCCGGTTCCACCCTCCAGGCGCTGCTCGACGCCCGCGACGAGGCCTTCGCCGTGGTGGCCGTCGGCTCCGACAAGCCCGCCGCCACCGCCCTGGAGCGCGCCCGCGCCGCCGGGGCGGCGACGTTCGCCGTGCCGCCGGGCGAGCACCCCGACCGCGCGGCCTGGGACGAGGCCCTGGCCGCGGCCGTGGCCGCGCACTCCCCGGACCTGGTGGTCCTGGCCGGGTTCATGCGCATCGTCGGCGCCCCGCTGCTGGACGCCTTCGGCGGGCGCCTGGTCAACACCCACCCCGCGCTGCTGCCCTCCTTCCCCGGCGCCCACGGCGTGCGCGACGCCCTCGCGCACGGCGTGCGGGTCACCGGCTGCACCGTGCACCTCGTCGACGCCGGCGTGGACACCGGCCCGATCCTGGACCAGGCCGCCGTGCGCGTCCTGGACGGCGACGACGAGGCGTCCCTGCACGAGCGCGTCAAGGACGCCGAGCGCCGCCTGCTCGTCGACGTCGTCGGCCGTCTGGCCCGCGGCGAGCTGCCC
>NZ_JAAALM010000046.1 GCF_009906395.1 Kineococcus indalonis | reverse complement strand
CTGCGCGCGGCTGGGGCTGCGCCCGCTGGCGCCCACGGTGCTCGCCGCGGCGGCCGAGCCGGAGGAGGTGCTGGCGGCGCTGCGCGCGGCGGGGGTGGCGCCGGCCGCGGAGGGCCCCGACGGGGAGCTGGTGGTGCGCCGCCCGGCGGAGCTGCGCAGCGCCGCGCGCCAGCCGCCGCGGCCGGTCACCGGTGAGCCGCCGCCGCCGTCGCCGGCGCTGCTGTCGGCGGCGGTGCGCTCGGTGCGCGCCGGCGACGAGGACGCCGAGGCGGGCGAGCGCCGGCGCGCCGAGCACGCCGACGCCCCGCGGCTGGAGCACCTGGACCCGGTGACCTCGCTGGTGATGCTGCGGGAGGCGGCCGCGGCGGGGCGGGCGGTGTGGATCGGCTACGCGGACACCGACGGCACGCCCCGGCGCCACCTGGTGGACCCGATCGGCGTGGAGGGCGGTCGCATCACCGCCTTCGACCGCCTCGATCGCTCGGTGCGCACCTTCTCCGTGCAGCGGGTCACCGGCGTGGCCCCGCAGGGGGCGTGAGGCGCGCGGGGGTCGGCTAGCGTCGTCGGGGCACCCGCGCGCGCGGCACGGGACGTCGAGGGCGAGGGGAGCACGGGCGATGAGCGAGTCGGAGCGGGGCGGGGAGCGGCGCTCCTGGTGGGAGAAGCCGGACGCCGACCAGCCCGGCTCGCACGCGGCGTCGGCGGCGGCCGGCGCCGACGCGCAGGACCCGTACCGCGCGGGCGACCCCCACGGCGCCGGGGACGACCCGTACCGCGCCGGTGAGGACCCGTACCGCGCGCAGGGCGACGCGCACCGCGCGGGCGACCCGTACGGCACCGCCGACCCGTACGGGTCGGCGGACGCCGCGGCGACGCGGGCGCTGCCGCAGGACGGCGCGGTCCCCCCGCCGTGGACGACGCCGGGCACGGCGGCCGAGCACCCGCCGCTGGTGGACCGGTCCGCGCACGGCCGGCCGGGCGACCACGACCAGCCGTACGGCCAGCATCAGCACGGGCAGCCGTACGGCCAGCCGGGCGGCTACGACCAGCCGTACGGGCAGCCCTACAACCAGACCCTCGGCGCGCCCGCGGACCCCTACGGGCAGCCGCCGGTGGCGGGGACGGCGCACGCGGTGCTGTGGACCGCGGTGGGCGGCCTGGTGCTGGTGTTCAGCGGCCTGGGGTGGATCGCCGCGGTCGTGGCGCTGGCGATGGCGCCGGGCGCGCGGCGGGAGATCGTGGCCTCGCAGGGCGCCCGGCGCGGTCTGGGGCACCTGCTGGCCGGGAAGGTCGTCGCGTGGGTGACGATCGGCCTGACGCTGCTGTCGGTGGTGGCGGTGGTGGCGTTCGTCGCGTGGCTGGCGGGCCAGGACCCCTCCTACGGCACCTCCTACGACAGCGTCTCGATCGTCACCGGCGCGTGAGGGGGCGCTGTGAGCCCGTTCACGGCCGCACGGGGGCGCGGCGCGGAAGCACCCGGCGCCCGGCGGGGTTGAAGACCCCGTGACCGACGGCCCCCTCATCGTCCAGAGCGACAAGACGCTCCTGCTCGAGGTCGACCACCCGCGCGCGCGGGCGGCCCGTGCGGCCATCGCCCCGTTCGCGGAGCTGGAGCGCGCCCCCGAGCACGTGCACACCTACCGGCTGACGCCGCTGGGCCTGTGGAACGCGCGCGCGGCCGGGCACGACGCCGAGCAGGTCGTGGACACGCTGCTGGAGTTCTCCCGCTACTCGGTGCCGCACTCGCTGCTGGTGGACGTCGCCGAGACGATGGCGCGCTACGGGCGCCTGCAGCTGGCCAACGACCCGGTGCACGGCCTGGTGCTGCACGCGCTGGACGTGCCGGTGCTGGAGGAGGTGCTGCGCTCGAAGAAGGCGGCGCCGCTGCTGGGGGCGCGGGTCGCGCCGGACGCGGTGGCGGTGCACCCCAGCGAGCGCGGCAACCTCAAGCAGGTCCTGCTGAAGCTGGGCTGGCCGGCGGAGGACCTCGCCGGGTACGTGGACGGCGAGGCGCACCCCATCGACCTGGCCGAGGACGGCTGGTCGCTGCGCCCGTACCAGGCCGAGGCGGTGGAGGGCTTCTGGCACGGCGGCTCCGGCGTGGTGGTGCTGCCGTGCGGGGCGGGCAAGACGGTGGTGGGTGCCGGCGCGATGGCCCGGGCGCGCGCCACCACGCTGATCCTGGTGACGAACACGGTCTCGGCGCGGCAGTGGCGCGACGAGCTCATCAAGCGCACCTCGCTGACCGAGGACGAGATCGGCGAGTACTCCGGGGCGCGCAAGGAGATCCGCCCGGTGACGATCGCGACGTACCAGGTGGTGACGACCAAGCGGAAGGGCGTCTACCCGCACCTGGAGCTGTTCGACGCGCGCGACTGGGGCCTGATCGTCTACGACGAGGTCCACCTGCTGCCCGCGCCGATCTTCCGGATGACCGCGGACCTGCAGGCGCGCCGCCGGCTGGGCCTGACGGCGACGCTGGTGCGCGAGGACGGCCGCGAGGGCGACGTCTTCTCCCTCATCGGCCCCAAGCGCTACGACGCGCCGTGGAAGGACATCGAGGCGCAGGGCTACATCGCGCCGGCGGACTGCGTGGAGGTGCGGGTGACGCTGCCCGAGGGCGAGCGCCTGGCCTACGCGACGGCCGAGGACGAGGAGCGCTACCGGCTGTGCTCGACCTCGCCGGAGAAGTCGCGGGTGGTGGAGAAGCTGGTGGCCCAGCACGCCGGTGAGCCGACCCTGGTGATCGGGCAGTACATCGACCAGCTGGACGACCTGGGCCGCCGCCTGGACGCCCCCGTCATCAAGGGCGACACCTCGGTGAAGGAGCGTCAGCGGCTGTTCGAGGCGTTCCGGCAGGGCGAGGTGACCACGCTGGTCGTCTCCAAGGTGGCGAACTTCTCCATCGACCTGCCGGAGGCGAAGGTCGCCATCCAGGTGTCGGGCTCGTTCGGCTCGCGCCAGGAGGAGGCCCAGCGGCTGGGCCGGGTGCTGCGCCCGAAGGGCGACCACGGCTCGGCGCGCTTCTACACGGTGGTCTCGCGCGACACCAAGGACCAGGACTTCGCCGCCCACCGGCAGCGCTTCCTGGCCGAGCAGGGCTACGCCTACCGCATCGTGGACGCCGACGACATCGACGGCGGCGTGCCGGACGCCGACGGGGTGCTGCCGGGCAGCTGACGCGCCGGTGCGGCGCGGTCGCCGTGCGCTCGACGCCCGGCGGGGTCCTCCCCCGCCGGGCGTCGGCGCGTGCGGGCGCCCTCGGGCCCATTGACAGACCGAGCGCTCGGTTTCACGATGGTGGGGTGACCGCCACCGGCGCCCCCACCCCCCTGCTCTTCCGGCTGCGCCACGGCGGCGCCCTCCTGGAGGCGGAGGTGGAGGCCGTCGGCCACCGGGCCCGCGTGCGGCTGCGGCGCGGGGGCACCGCGCTCGGCGAGCGCACCGGCGCCGGCCGCGTGGGCGTCGAGCTGCCCGGCGGCGCGGGCCCGCACCGGCCGCGGGTGGTGGTGCGGGTGCTGCCGCGCGGGGTGCCGCTGGACGTGGTGCTCGTGGAGCCCGGGCCGCTGCGCGCGGTGCGCACCGCCTTCGAGCCGCCCCCGGGCACCACCGCCGCGCGCTGGCACGCCTGGCAGCGCCGCCACGCGGTGCTGTGGGCCTCGCGGCACGTCGTGCTCGCCGTCGGCAGGGCCGTGCTCGTGCTGCTGGGCGTCGCCGCGTTCGTGCAGCTGGTCGTGCGGCGGGTGCTGGCGTGGCTGCGCGAGCAGCTGCCCGCGCTGGACCTGCCGGCGATCCCCTGGCCGGGCTGGGACCTGCCGGCGATCCCCTGGCCGGACTGGGACCTGCCGGCGATCCCCTGGCCGGACCTGGACCTGCCGGACCTGCACGCGCCGTGGTGGCTGGCGGCCGTGCTGGCCACCGCGAAGTTCTGGGCCCCGGTGCTCCTGGCCCTGGCCGTGGCCGTGCGCGAGGTGCGTCGCCGCCGGGCCGCCGCCGGCGCCGCACCCGGCGGAGGGGACACTGCTGCCGGCGCCACCCGCCCGCCGGAGGCGCCGGACGCCCGCCCCCGGCGGGAGCCGGCCCCCGCGGGCCCGGCGCGCGGGCACCAGGACGGGCACCAGGACGGGCACCAGGACGGGCACCAGGACGGGCACCAGGACGGGCACCAGGACGAGGACGAGCACGAGGAGCCGGATGCGCACGGTCGACCCTGAGCAGCACCGCCGACGGCGCCACGAGATCGTCGAGGCCGCCGTGGAGCTGTTCGCCCGCAAGGGCTTCGAGGCGACGACCACCGCGGACATCTGCCGCGCGGCCGGCATCAGCACCGGCCGGCTCTTCCACTACTTCCCCTCCAAGCAGGCGGTCTTCCACGCGATCTTCGAGCTCGACCGCGCCGAGCAGGAGGAGGCCCTCGCGCGGGCCGTGCACGACCCGGACCCGTGGCGGGGCCTGACGGCCGTGGTGGAGCGGCTGTGGGCGGAGACCACCCACCCGGTCGTCGCCGGGCTGTTCGTCGAGGTCGTCACGCAGGCGCACCGGGACCCCGTGGTCACCCGGCTCGTCGCCGAGGACGACCGGCGCGCGCTCGACGGCGTCGCCGCGCTCGTCGAGCGGCTCGTCGCCGCCGGCCGCGCCGACCCCGCCATGCCCCCGCAGGAGGCGGCCCGCTGGGTGCTCACCCTGGCCGAGACCGCCTACGGGCGCGGCTACCCCGAGCCCGAGCGCGACCGCGACGCGGACCGGGACACGGCGCTGGAGCTGGTCGCGCGGGTGCTGCGGCTGCGCCCGGCCCCCGCCGGGGGCTGACCCGCCCGGAGCCGGCCCGCGGGAGCGCTCAGCGGGTGGCCAGCCGCGCCAGCTGCACGTCGGTGGCGGGCACCGCCCGGCCCCGCTGGCTCATCGCCGCCAGCAGCAGGTCCGCCGGCTCCGGGCGCACGTCCGCGCGGGCCTCGATCCAGCCGCGCAACCCGTCGGGACGGTTGGTGATCACCCCGTCCACCCCGGCGTCCGTCAGCGCCCGCCACAGCACCGGCTCGTCGACCGTCCACGGCCACACCGCCAGGCCCGCGGCGTGCAGCTCCTCCACGGCGGCCGGACGGGCCACCAGGGACGCCACCGAGGGGTTGCAGGCGATCACGCCGAGGTCGCGGCGCAGCGCGCGCCCCTGCGCCAGCGCGTCCGCGGCCGGCGCCTCCAGCAGCGCCGCGCGGCGCACCTCCGGGGCCACCTCCTGGACGCGCGCCAGGGTGCTCACCTCGAAGCTCTGCAGCACCACCTGCTCCACGGCACCGGCCCGGCGCACCTCGCCCACCGCCCCGGCCACCTGCTCGCGGTCCCAGCGGCCCTTCAGCTCCAGCAGCAGCTGGGCGCCGGGGTGGTCGGCGAGCAGGTCCAGCAGGTCCGCCAGCAGCGGCACGCGCTGACCGGAGTACGCCGGGGAGAACCACGACCCCGCGTCCAGGCGGGTCAGCTCCTCCGCGGCCAGGTCGGCCACCAGGCCGCGGCCGCCGGTGGTGGCGTCGACCACCTCGTCGTGGATGAGGACGGCGGAGCCGTCGGCGGCCGGGTGCACGTCGGTCTCGACCATGTCGGCGCCGCAGCGCAGCGCGGCCTCGAACGCGGCGAGGGTGTTCTCGGGCGCCACCGAGGAGTAACCGCGGTGCGCGATGACGAGGGGCGGTGCGAGCGGGTGTGCGCTGACCACACCCTCACCGTGACCGGCGCACGCGTCCGGCGGGTGGCCTGCGGGCGGACTCTGCGTGACGAGTGCTCGACCGCTGCTGCCCACCACCGGGATCTCCGCCCTGCTCGCCGGTCGCCGGGTCCTCGCCCCGGCGCGTGCTCGGGGACTGCTTCGGCACGCGCGCGCCTGCCCTGGAGCCCCGTCCCCCGGGGGTCCCCCGACCGCCGGGGCCGGAGCGACCCCCGGGCGCGCCGGCGCAGGCTCAGGCGGTGACCAGCCCCCGGCGGCGCAGCAGGGGCTCGATGGCCGCGTCGCGGCCGCGGAAGTCGCGGTAGGCCTGCATCGGGTCGACGCTGCCCCCGCGCGAGAGCAGGGTGCGGCGGAAGTGGTCGCCGTTCTCCCGGCGCAGCCCGCCGTTCTCGTGGAACCACTCCACGGTGTCGGCGTCGAGGACCTCGCTCCACACGTAGGAGTAGTAGCCGGCGGAGTAGCCGCCGCCGAAGACGTGGTGGAAGTAGGTGCTGCGGTAGCGCGGGGGCACGGCCTCCAGGGCCACGCCGGCCTCGGCGAGCGCGTCGGCCTCGAAGCGCTCGACGTCCTCGGGCGCGGCGCCGTCGAGGGCTCCGGCGGGCAGGCGGTGCCAGGCCATGTCGAGCAGGGCGGCGGCCAGGTACTCCAGGGTGGAGAAGCCCTGGCCGTGGGCGCGCGCGGCGCGCAGGCCCTCGACGGCGCCGGCGGGCAGCGGCTCGCCGGTGACGTGGTGGCGGGCGTAGCGGGCCAGGACGTCGGGCTCGAAGCCCCAGAACTCGTTGACCTGCGAGGGGAACTCGACGAAGTCGCGCGGGACGCTGGTGCCGGAGAAGCGCGGGTAGCGCACGTCGGAGAGCAGCCCGTGCAGGGTGTGGCCGAACTCGTGGAAGAGCGTCTCGACCTCGTCGACGGTCAGCAGGGTGGGCTCGCCGGGGGCGGGCCGGGCGACGTTGAGGCAGTTGACGACGACGGGGGCGGTGCCCAGCAGGCGGGACTGGTCGCTGAAGGAGCTCATCCAGGCCCCGCCGCGCTTGGACTCGCGCGCGTACGGGTCGAACAGGTACAGCCCGTGGACGCCGTCGGGTCCGGAGACCTCGAAGACCCGCACGCCCTCGGAGTAGGTGGGCAGGTCGGTGCGCTCGGTGAAGCCCAGCCCGTACAGGGCGGTGGCGGTGGCGAACACGCCGTCCACGAGGACCCGCTCGAGCTCGAACCAGGGGCGCAGGGCGTCGACGTCCACGGCGAAGCGCTCGCGGCGCAGCCGGGAGGAGCAGTGCGCCCAGTCCCAGGCGCGCAGCGGGGCCTGCTCGCCGTCGGCGGTGAGGACGGCGGTGAGCTCCTCCTGCTCGGCGCGGGCGTTGGCGAGGGCGGCGGGTGCCAGGCGGCGCAGCATGCCGACGGCGGCCTCGACGTCGCCGGCGGTCTCGTCGGCCACGACCCAGGAGGCGTGGTCGGCGAAGCCGAGCAGCCGGGCGCGCTCGGCGCGCAGGGCGGCGATGCGCTGCAGCAGGGCGCGGGTGTCGTGCTCGCCGCCGCGCCCGCCGCGGGAGACGGAGGCGCGGTGCACGCGCTCGCGGGAGGCGCGCCGGCGCAGCACCTCCAGGACGGGCTGGCCGGTGGGCAGCACGAGGGCGATGAGGTGGCCGTCCTCGCCGCGCTCGGCGGCGGCCTGCCGGGCGCGGGCGAGGTCGGCGGGCGGCAGGCCCTCCAGCTCGGCGGCGTCGGTGAAGCGGACGGCGAGGTCGTTGGTGTCGGCGAGCAGCTCGACGTCGAAGCGGGTGGTGAGGGAGCTGAGCTCGGCGTTGAGCTCGCGCAGGCGCGCGGCGCCGGCCTCGTCGAGCAGGGCGCCGGAGCGGGTGGCGTCGTCGTGCAGCTTCGCGAGCAGCCGGCGGGCCTCGTCGCCCAGCTCTGCCGGGGGGTCCTCGTGCAGGGCGCGCACCCGCTGCACGACGCGCGGGTCCAGGCGCACCGCGTCGTGGTGGGCGGCCAGGCGGGGGGCGTACTCGGCCTGCACGGCGCGCAGGGCGTCGTCGGCGTCGGTGCCCACGAGGTTCCAGAAGACGGCCTCGGCGCGCGCCAGGAGCTGCCCGGAGGACTCCAGGGCGTCGAGGAGGGCGGCGGCGGGCAGGTCGGCGGCGAGGAGGGCGTCGAGCTCGGCGAGGTGGGCGGCGGTGCCGGCCTCGAAGGCGGGGGCGAAGTGCTCGGCGCGGATCCGGTCGAACGGCGGCAGGCCGAACGGCAGGTCGCTGGCGGCGGCGAAGGGGTTGTCCTGGGGCAGGTCGGCGGGTCGCTCGTTCGCTGCGGTCGGCGTCATGCGGTGATCCTGCCGCAACCGCCCGTACACCACCGACGAAGGTGAGGCTATCCGTGCTCGCGAGCGGCCATCGACCGTTCACCGGCGCGACACCCCCCGGTGGCCTCAGGTGCGGCACAGCCTCCATAGCGTCCACCGCGCACGACCGCCACCCGGCCGGTCGACGGCCGGGCGTCCGCTCCCGGCCCTGCGACGCCCCCGCCCGAGGAGTTCCCCCGTGACGACGGACGCCTGCCGCCCGACGCTGCAGCTGCTGCCCTACGCCCCCGCCGGCCGCCGCAGCCCGATGACCTGCCACTACCGCTGCGCCTCCGCGTGCGCGATGCCGGTGGCCAACACCACCGACAACTCGTACTTCGGCGACCTCGTGCGCAGCGCGGTCTCCCGCCGCGGCGTGCTGGCCGGCCTGGTCGGCCTGGGCGTGACCGGTGCCGCGGTGGCGCAGGCCCAGCCGGCCAGCGCCTTCGGCGGCGGCGACCGCCGACTGCTGGCGGCGCCGTTCGAGCCGGGCCACCAGATCGACTTCTCCCCCATCGCGCCGGTGGCGAAGGACTCCGACTCCTTCGACGTGCCCGAGGGCTTCACCTGGTCGACGGTCATCTCCTGGGGCGACCCGATCCTGCCGGGTGCGCCGGAGTTCGACATCGACGCGCAGACCCCCGAGGCGCAGGCCGGGCAGTTCGGCTACAACAACGACTACACCGACGTGCTGCCCCTGGGCGGCGACCCGAACCGCGCGGTCCTGGTGTGCAACAACGAGTACACCAACGAGGAGATCATGTTCCGCGGCTACGCGGAGCAGGCCGGGCCCACCGAGGACCAGCTGCGCATCTCCATGGCCGCGCACGGCATGTCGATCGTGGAGCTGCGCCGCGCCTCGCAGTCCTCGCCGTGGGCGTACGTGCGCGGCAGCGAGTTCAACCGCCGCATCACCGCGCAGACCCCGATGGAGTTCACCGGCCCGGCCGCCGGCTCGCGCCTGCTGCGCACGAACGCGGACAAGCACGGCCGCACCCCGGTCGGCACCTTCAACAACTGCGCCGGCGGCACCACCCCGTGGGGCACCGTCCTGTCCGGCGAGGAGAACGTCAACGGCTACTTCCGCGCCCCGGCGGAGGCGACCGACGCGGCCTACGAGCGCTACGGCATCGCCGGCGAGGGCCGCGGCTGGGACCGCGTGGACGCGCGCTTCGACACCGCCGTCGAGCCCAACGAGCCCAACCGCCACGGCTGGATCGTCGAGGTCGACCCGTACGACCCCTCCTCCACGCCGCGCAAGCACACCGCGCTGGGCCGCCTGAAGCACGAGGGCGCCACGATCTCGCTGGCCGCCGACGGCCGCGCGGTGGCGTACATGGGCGACGACGAGCGCTTCGACTACGTCTACAAGTTCGTCTCCAAGCGCAAGCACCGCGAGGGCGACCGCAAGCACAACCTGCGGCTGCTGGAGGAGGGCGACCTGTACGTCGCCCGCTTCACCGGCGACGGCACCGCGGACGGCCGCTACGACGGCACCGGGCAGTGGGTCCCGCTGGTCACCGGCGGCGTCTCGCGCGTGCCCGGGTTCTCCGTGGACCGGGTGCTGGTGCACACCCGCCTGGCCGCCGACGCGGTGGGCGCCACGAAGATGGACCGCCCCGAGGACGTGCAGCGCAACCCGGTCAACGGCCGCGTCTACGTCGCCTGCACGAACAACACCAACCGCGGCACCGAGGGCAGGGCCGGCACCGACGAGGCGAACCCGCGCGCGAAGAACAAGGACGGGCACGTCGTCGAGATCACCGAGGACCGCGACGACGCCGCGGCGACGAGGTTCCGCTGGAACCTCGTGCTGGTGTGCGGCGACCCGGCCGACGCGAGCACGTACTTCGGCGACGTGGACCGCTCGCTGGTCTCGCCGATCTCCTGCCCGGACAACCTGGCGTTCGACACCGCCGGCAACCTGTGGATCTCCACCGACGGCAACACCCTGGGCAGCAACGACGGCCTGTACGAGGTCACCGTCGACGGCCCGGACCGCGGCCTGGTGCGGCAGTTCCTCTCGGTGCCGACGGGCGCGGAGACCTGCGGCCCGGTGATCCACCCGGACGGCAGCGTGTTCGTGGCCGTGCAGCACCCCGGCGAGCTGGACGGCGCCAGCGTCGACGCGCCGGTGTCGTTCTTCCCCTACGACGGCACCGGCCAGCCGCGCCCGTCCGTGGTGCAGGTGCGCCCGCTCTGAGCGGGGCGCGGGCTCCGGCCGGGGGCGGTCGGTGCGGCTGCACCGACCGCCCCCGGCGGCGTCGAGGGTCCGGTGACGGGCGCGGCGTCAGGGACCGGTGACGAGGGCGCGCACCAGCCGCTCCAGCTCCGCGGCCGGGTCGGCGGTCAGCCCGCAGTGCACCGGGGAGGTCTGCAGCACCGTGCTGCGCGGCGCGGTCAGCCAGCGGAAGCGGGCCCCGCGCGCCTCGGCGACGGCGGCGCCGGCGGCGGGGTCGCCGGCGCACACGCCCTCCAGGGCGCGCAGGTGGCGGGCCACCGCCTCGGCGTCCGCGCCGGGGTCCAGGGCGCGCAGCCGGGCGGCGTCCAGCGCGGTGCGCGCGGCGAGGTGCTCGCGGGCGCGGCACCACAGCAGCACCCCGGCGTTGAGGAACTCCGAGCGCTCCACGCGCGGCACCACGCGCACGACGGCGTACTCGTAGACGTCCAGGCCCTCAGCCACGGCGCGCCCCCGGCTGCGCCCGGCGCACCCGTTGCACCTCCGCCAGCTGCGCCACCCAGGGGCGCGGCGCGGCCAGCCGGGCGGTGAACCAGTCCAGGTAGGCGGTGCGCACCTCCTCGGCCGCGGCGAAGCCCGGCTCGCCCTCCAGCCACACGTCGGGCACGTCGTCCACCGCGGCGCGCAGCACGCCGGGCGTCAGCGCCGCCGCGCACCCCGCGTCCACGTCCTGCACGTCGGCGGCGGCGCCCAGCAGCAGGTGGTCCTCGGCGTGGCGCAGCGGGCGGGCGGCGGAGGCCGCCGCCCGCGGCCAGTCGTGGTGGAAGTACAGCGCCGCGCCGTGGTCGATCAGCCAGGGCCTGCCCGGCCGGCCCCACCACAGCGCGTTGGGGTTGCGCCAGGAGCGGTCGACGTTGAGGACCAGGGCGTCGAACCACAGCACCCGCGCCGCCCAGAGCGGGTCCACGGGGTCCACCGCCGGGTCGAAGCTCAGCGCCCCGGGCAGGAAGTCCATGCCCAGGTTGGCCCCGGGCGAGCGCAGCAGCAGGTCCTGCACCTCCTCGTCGGGCTCGCCGCGGCCGATGACGGGGTCCACCTCGGCGAGGACGAGCTCGGGCACCTCCAGGCCCAGGGCCGCGGCCAGCCGCGCGGCGAGCACCTCGGCGACCAGGACGCGCCGGCCCTGCCCGGCGCCGTGGAACTTCACCACGTAGGTGCCCAGGTCGTCGGCCTCGCACAGGCCCGGCATGCTGCCGCCCTCGCGCAGCGGCAGCACGTACCGGGTGGCGGTGACGGGGCGCAGCACGCCCGCGAGTCTGCCAGGCGCGCCGCCGGGTCCGCGGCGGGGCGGGGCCCCGCGGGGTCACCGCCGCCGCCCGGCGCGTCCCCAGCCGGTTCCCAGGCTGCGGGCGCACACTCGCCGGGTGAGGAGCGCGAACACCCAGCCGGAGGCCCGGCTCCTGGTCGTGGACGACGAGCCCAGCATCCGCGAGCTGCTGGCCACCAGCCTGCGCTTCGCCGGGTTCGAGGTGACCTCCGCCGCCGACGGGGCGCAGGCGCTGGAACTGGCCGAGAAGGTGCGCCCGGACCTGGTGGTCCTGGACGTCATGCTGCCCGACCTCGACGGCTTCACCGTCACGCGCAAGCTGCGCGAGCGGGGCCGGCCGGTGCCGGTGCTCTTCCTCACCGCCCGCGACGACACCGCGGACAAGGTGACCGGCCTGACCGTCGGCGGCGACGACTACGTGACCAAGCCGTTCAGCCTGGAGGAGGTCGTGGCGCGCATCCGCGCGGTGCTGCGCCGCACCGGCGGGCCCACCGGCCCCGACTCCGGCCGGCTGGTCTTCCACGACCTGGAGCTGGACGAGGACTCGCACGAGGTGCGCCGGGCCGGGCGCCCGGTGGAGCTGTCCCCCACCGAGTTCAAGCTGCTGCGCTACCTCATGCTCAACCCCCAGCGGGTGCTGTCCAAGGCGCAGATCCTGGACCACGTGTGGGACTACGACTTCAACGGCGAGGCCGGGATCGTGGAGTCCTACATCTCCTACCTGCGCCGCAAGCTGGACACCGAGGGCCTGGAGCCGCTCATCCACACCAAGCGAGGCGTCGGGTACGTGCTGCGCGCCCCCTCCGGCGCCTGATGGGGTGGGCGGCGGCCCCGGGCCGCTGGCGCGCGGCGGTGCGCGCCGCCGAGGAGCGCCTGCCGCTGCAGACGCGGCTGCTCGTCATCGCCGTCGCGCTGCTGCTGGTGGCGATGACCGTCTTCGGCGCGGCGTCCCTGGCGCTGCTGCGCAGCAACCTGCAGCAGCAGGTCGACGACGAGCTGGTGGTGCAGGCCCGCTCGGTGCAGACCTCGCTGGCGCAGCTGTCGCAGGGCGGCGGCGTCGCCGTGCCGTTCCCGTCGGTCTACGTGCGGCTGGCCGACGCCGACGGCTCCGGCTACGTGGAGGTCTGCACGCGCGCCAGCCGGGCCGCCCCGTGCCTGCAGGCGCCCGACCTGCCCGAGCTGACGGCGGCGCTGGTGGAGCAGCGCTCCGGGGAGCCGTTCACCGCGGCCGGCAGCGGCGGGCCGTGGCGCGCGGTGGTCTTCACCGACCGCGACTCGCGCGTGAACGCCGCCGTCGCGCTGCCGCTGGCGGGCGTGCGCGAGACGCTGTCGGACTACCGCGGGGTGGCGCTGCTCACCGGGGCGTCGGTGCTGGTGCTGGGCACCGGCCTGGCGGCGCTGGCGATCCGCCGCTCGTTCCGCCCGCTGGCCGACATCGAGCGCACGGCCTCCACCATCGCCTCCGGCGACCTGTCCCGGCGCGTGCCGCGGCAGCCGACGAGCACCGAGATCGGGCGGCTGGGCGAGGCGCTGAACACGATGCTCGCCCGGATCGAGGGCTCCTTCCGCGCCCAGGAGCGCTCCGAGGAGCAGATGCGCCGCTTCGTCGCCGACGCCAGCCACGAGCTGCGCACCCCGCTGGCCGCGATCCGCGGCTTCGCCGAGCTGTACCGGCAGGGCGCGGTGCGCGAGCCGGCCGACGTGGCGCACGTCATGGGCCGCATCGAGGGCGAGTCCACGCGGCTGGGCCGGCTCGTGGAGGACCTGCTGGCCCTGGCGCGCCTGGACGAGGCGCAGCGGCGGCGCGCCCACCAGCGCGAGCCGGTGGACCTGGTCGTGGTCGCCTCCGACGCCGTGCACGACGCGCGGGCGCTGGCGCCGGAGCGGCGGGTGCGCCTGGAGGGCGTGCAGCCGGGCACCGGGCCGTCCTCGGCGGTGGTGCTGGCCGACGAGGCGGGCCTGCGGCAGGTGGTGACCAACCTGCTCGCCAACGCGCTGCACCACACCCCCGCCGGCACGCCCGTGGAGGTGGCGGTGGGCCGGGTGCCGGGCCCGTCGGGGCCGGAGTCGGTGGTGGAGGTGCGCGACCACGGGCCCGGCCTGGCGCCGGAGCAGGCGGAGAAGGTCTTCGAGCGCTTCTACCGGGTGGACGCCTCCCGCCAGCGCGGCACCGGCGGCTCCGGCCTGGGCCTGGCGATCGTCGCCACGATCGTGCAGGGGCACGGCGGCACGGTGGCGGTGGTGCCCACCCCGGGCGGCGGGGCCACGTTCCGGGTGCGCTTCCGCGCGGCCCCCGCCGGGCTGGGCGCGGACCCGGAGGACGGGCCCGGCGAGCCCGCGCCGCGCGGCTGAGCCGGATTCACAGGTCCCGTCCAGCTCGTTCCGGGAGGACCCGCAGCCCGGGGGCCGTCAATGGTGGTGAGGGCCCCGGCCCGCACCCGACCTCCCCAGCGCCACCACACCAGAGGTGAACGAGGATGAAC
>NZ_JAAALM010000469.1 GCF_009906395.1 Kineococcus indalonis | reverse complement strand
CCGCACGCGCGGACGCCCCCGCCCCCGGCGGCTGCCGGGAGCGGGGGCGTCGCGAGCGGGGGCGGTCAGCCCCGGTGGCCGCCGTGGCCGCCGTGGTGCCAGCCGCCGCGGCCGTGGTCGCGGCCGGAGTCCTGGTCGGCGACGAAGGACGCCACCCACGCCAGCGGCGCGTTCCAGTTGATGGTGATCTCGTTGGTCGACCACGAGCCGATGTCGTCGACGTAGCAGAACTGCGCGGCGCAGCCCTCCCCGAACAGCGGCGCGGTGACGGGGTCGCCGCTGGTGCCGGTCGGCGAGTACGGCCCGCCGGCCACCGTGCCCGCGGGCGGGTTCGGCAGCGACGGGTCGAGCTGGTGCGCGTACATCCGCGAGTGCTGGTTCTGCGAGTACGCGTCGCCGTAGCCCGTGACGTACGAGTTGTTCAGCGCGTTGCGGCCCAGCAGGTAGTCCATGCTGCGGACCACCCCGTCGCGGTAGGCGTCCTCGCCGCTGATGTCGAACGCGGTGCCCAGCACCTGCAGGTTGCTGAGGATCTGCGCGTTGGAGCCCCAGGCGTACTGCCCGTCCTCGGGGGCGTAGGCCTGCCCGAAGGGCTGGCCGGCCTGCTCGGCCAGGCGGCGGTCGGCGGCGGCGACCACCGAGCGCTGCACCGAGCGCAGCTCGGCCTTGCCCAGGCGGCTGGGCACGGTGGCCAGGTCCAGGCGGCCCAGGGCGCCCACGTGGCCCCAGTCGAACCCGCTGGCGGGGAACACGTCGGCGGTGTGCACGGGGGAGCTCAGGACGTCCTGGCGGAAGCTCGCCTCACCGGTGGTGAGGAACAGCTCCGCGGCCGCCCAGTAGAACTCGTCGGACACGTCGTCGTCGTCGTAGGGACCGCTGCCGGGGTTGGGGTCCAGCTCGGCGTCCGGTGCCGGGGCGTACAGGTCCGGCGTGGCCTGCGCCGCGGCGTACGCGGTGCGGGCCGCGGCCAGCAGGCGCCGGGAGAACGCCGCGTCGTGCTTGGCGAACAGGCGGGCGCCCTGCGCCGCGGTGGCGGCGACGTTGAGCGTGGCGGCCGTGGAGGGCCGGTACAGCGCGCGCGGCTGCGGGTCGGTGGCCGGGTCCTGCGGCAGGCCGGTCCAGTCCACGTCGGCGACCTTGTGGAAGACCATGCCGGCGTACTGCCGGCCCGGCTGCACCTGCATCTTCAGGAACCACTCCAGCTCCCAGCGCGCCTCGTCGAGGACGTCCGGGACGCCGTTGCCCGACTCGGGGATGCTCAGGGTGCCGTCGGCCAGCGCCCGGCGGTCCGCGGTGGGGGCGGTGAGGCTGCGCTCGTACTGCTGCAGCAGCTGACCCACGGAGATGCCGCCGTTGACGACGTACTTGCCGTGGTCGCCGGCGTCGTACCAGCCGCCGGTGACGTCGGTGGTGTAGTCGCAGGTCCACGGCTCGTCGCCCTGCTTCACCAGGATCGCCTGCGAGTCGTCGTCGAGCGCCTGGCACGGCACCGCGGTGTCGCCGAGGTTGGGCGCCACGCCGACGTGGCCGGCGGCGCGGCCGTAGCCGGGGGCCAGCTCGTCGGAGATCGGGGTGCCGCTGCGGTTGGTGTAGAAGAACGTCATCGAGTCGTCGCGCAGGCGCTCGTAGGCGGCCTCGCCGATGTCGAACGGGTAGCTGGTCTCCCCGTCGGCGACCAGCGTGTACCCGGTGCCGGCCCGGCCGTAGCGGGTGAAGTCGACGGTGTGCACGTTCAGGCCCGCGCTGGGGTCCACGCCGCGCGGGGTGGTGCTGCCCTTGGCGACGACGCGGCCGCGGGCGTCCTTGAGCTGCCAGGGCAGCGCGGTGGTGGAGTCCGTCACCAGCGTGGCGCCCTTGGGGCCCTCGGGCAGGTACGCCTCCTGGTTGACGCGCACGCGCGGGCCGGTCTCGGGCACGTACGGCGGGCGCTCCACGCCGCTGTCGAGCACGACGTCGTCCACGCACAGGGTGTAGGCGACCGGGTTGAGGACGTCCTGCTGGAAGGACAGCTGAGCGTTCGGGTAGTCGCGGTCGGCGGTGAAGTAGTGCACCTGCTCGCCGAACTCGCTCTCGAAGGCGGGCTTCACCGCGGGCAGGAACTGCTGGTAGTTCACGTCCTCGCCGCCCTGCACGACGACGCGGACCGGGCCGGTGGTGGCCGGGGTGCTGCGGGCCCTGAACGTCAGCCGGTAGTCCTCGCCCTCGACGAGCGAGACCTCCTGCGCGATGGTCGCGCCGTAGGGGGCGGTGGAGGCGGGCACGCTGATGCACCCGGCGCCGTCCTGCACGGAGGGGGCCGGGTAGGCGGTCCAGCCGGTGGTGCCGTCGGCGAAGGTGCCGTTGGTGATCTGGTCGGCGGCCCAGGCCGCCGACGGGCTGAGCAGGAGGCCTGCGGGGACGATCAGTGCGGTGGCCGCGGTGAGCGCGCGGGCGCGGCCCTTCCGCCGGGGGTGCGAAGGCACGGGACGGTCTCCTCTACGTTGAGAGCGCTCTCAGAGCGCGCGCACAGCCTCACCCGAGCCGGGCGCCCTGTCAACGCCGGGCGCGCCGCGCCCGGCCGACCCGTCCCGCACCCGGCACGGCCCTGCCGGGTGCGGGACGGGTGCGGGACGGGTCGGGCGGGCACGCGCCGCCTCAGCCGAAGTCGACGGCGGTGCCGCTCACCGGGCTCCACGTGATCGTGCCGCCGGAGAAGACCTGCCGGGCGCCGTCGCCGTGCCGCTCCTCCTCCCCGCGCGGGAAGCCCAGCGGGGACGCCTCGGCGCCCAGCGAGCGGTACAGCTCGCGGATCGCGCCCTTGACCACCACCGTCGAGGGCTTGGCGAAGTAGATCGAGCCGCCCTGGAAGTGCTGCCAGCGCGGGGCGTACCCCTCCTCGCCGAACTGCTCGGACACCGGGTACCCCAGCTCGCCGGTCTCCCAGCCCTGCCGCGCCCAGCGGTCCATGAGCAGCCCGTCGCGCACCAGGTGCGCCCCGGTGGCCGGGGTCCAGTACAGGGTGCCGCCGGTGAAGACCTGCCCGTACCCGCCGCGCACCAGCGGGCCGAACTCCTCCCCGCGCGGCACGCCGGTGCTGCCCACGCCCCCGCGGGCGTGGAACGCCTCGGCCAGCGCGCCGCGCACCGCGTGCGCCCCGGTCGGCGCCGACCACAGGATCGCGCCGCGCTCGAACCCGGTGCTGAACCCCGTGGTGAGCTGGTCCACGCCCGACCCCGCGCCCGTCCCCCCGGTC